>CAZPUV010000083.1:0-9699 GCA_964589805.1 uncultured bacterium
CGAGGCCGGTCGGGTTTCGAGCGCCGCGTCCGGGCCCCGGGCGCGGCGCTTTTCTTTGTCCTGCCGGCCAGCCCGGCCAGAAACGAACCGGCGGGCGCGCACGCCGAATGGTATGTTTGCTGCACCGGTGACACCCGGTCGTGCCCATGAACGAACTCCTGTCGTCAACCTTCGGCATTCTCGGCGAGTCCGCGCCCTATCTGATCCTCGGGTTCGCACTCGCGGGGGTGCTCCACGTCGTCCTCGCCCGCCATCCGGGCATCACGGCGCGCCTGACGCGGCCCGGGCGGCGCTCGGTGCTGTTCGGGGCGCTGATCGGCGTCCCCATGCCGCTGTGCTCGTGCAGTGTCCTGCCCGCCGCCATGGCGCTCCGGCGGGACGGAGCCAGCCGGGGCGCGACCGCTTCGTTCCTGGTTTCGGTCCCCGAGACCGACATCGTCTCCATCCTCATCACCCAGGCGTTGATCGGTCCGGCGATGGCGATCTACCGGCCCCTGGCCGCGATCGCCGCGGCCCTCGCCACCGGGCTCGCCGTCGACGCCATCGCCGGGGGACGGGGATCCACCCGTGCTGCGGCTGCATCCGACCCGTCCTGCAACTGCGAACCGGTCCTCCCCGCGGCTCCGCCGGTGCCGGTCGATCCCTGGTGGAAACGCGCGGCGCGTTACGGCTTCGTCGAGATCTTCGACGACATCCTGGTGCAGCTCCTGCTCGGAATCGCCCTGGCGGCGATGATCGGCGCGTGGCTGCCGGCCGTCGACGCGCGCTCCCTGGGTGACGGTGTCGCACTGCAATACGTCGTCATGGCGGCCATCGGCGTTCCCCTCTACGTGTGCGCGGCCGCGTCGACTCCGATCGCCGCGGGCTTCATCGTGGCCGGCATCAGCCCGGGAGCGGCACTGGTGTTCCTGCTCGCCGGTCCCGCGACGAACGTGGCCAGCCTGGTCGTGCTGCGCTCCGAGTTCGGCGCGCGGTTCCTCGCCGTGTACCTCGCTTCGATCATCGTGACCAGTGTCGTGCTCGGGGCGCTGTTCGACACGATGATCGGAACCCTGGAGCTTCCCGTCACCGCGCAGGCGGTCCACGCCCACGACGAATTCTCCCCGCTGCGCCTGCTGGCCGTCGCCGTGTTCGGCGTGCTCTCCATCGTCAGCCTGAAGCGCACGCGGGCCCTGCCTCGCGGCCTGGCGCGGCTCGCGCGCCTCGTGCGCACCCGCCCGGGCCGCTGAGGGCCACCTTGACAGGCGGTGCCGCCGGGCTCATTCTTGATGCATGCGTTTCCGATCGGGCCGATTCGCCGCCATTCTGGCCGCACTGTTGTTCGTCGCCTCGGGGTTCGTGCACTCCGTCCACACCCACGAAGCGGACCGGGCCACGACTCTGCATCCCGCATGCACGCTGTGTCAGTTCCATGCACCCGAGGCGTCGGTCGGCGCCATCCACGGTCACGCGGCCGATCCGGTCGCGGGGACCCTTCTCGCGCTGAACGGGCAGGAAGCGCCGCCGCCCCGAACACCCGTCGCCCTCCACGCTTCACGCGCTCCCCCGGCGATCCCCGCCCGATAGAGCCCTCAATCTCGTTGTAGACATTCTTACCGGCTCCTTTCGCAGGGAGAATCCGTCATGCATCGTCGACGGAACGCCGCGACATTGATCGCGGGAATTGCAATCGCAGCCGCGGGCGCGACCCGGGCCCAGACGCTGACCAACCCGGACATCGGCGTCATCGGTGACATGCGCGTGGTCGCGCGCAGCGCCGGGGCCGCGGATTCGACGGGCACCGAACAGCTCGAATTCGTGTTCGAGGAGCTCGAGGTCTCCTTCACCGCCCCGCTCAACCCGTACATGCGGGCCGACGTGTTCCTGGGCATTCACGGGCTGGGACCCGACGTCGAGATCGAGGAGGCGTACCTCACCGTTCTTCGCGGCCTGCCGTTGTCGCTGCAGGTCAGCGCGGGCGCGTACCTCCTGGATTTCGGACGCATCAACTCGCAGCACCCGCACCTGTGGGGCTGGATCCAGAGGCCGTTGATGCACGCGACGATGCTCGGCGAGGACGGGCTGCGCGCGGTCGGCGTCCGCGCCACGACACTCGCGTCCCTCGGCGAGACGGCCGTCACCGCGTCCGGGAGCGCTTTCGGCGGAGACGCCTTCGCCCGTCACGAGGACGAAGAGGCCGGACACGCGGGCGAGTCCCCGGCCGCGAAGGTGATGGGCTCGGGCCGCCTGTCGGCATTCCGGCAGCTTTCGGACGCGTGGTCGGCCGAACTGGGGGCTTCGTACCTCGGCGGCACGTACGATCGGGCGGAGAACCTCGCACTCGGCATCGCCGCGATCGACGCGAAGGTGCGCTGGCGCCCCGACGCCTACCGGGCGTTCGTCCTGGTCGCGGAGGCGATGGATGGCCGGCGGGACATCGCGGGCACCGGGGGTACGGTGACCGCTGTCGATGCCGCGGGCGTGTTCGCGTCCGCCGAGATGCAGTGGCGGCGACGCTGGTCGGGCGGCGGCTTCTTCGACTGGACCGAAGACGCCACCGTCGCGGGTGCGGAGACGACCGCCTTCGGCGCGTTCCTCGCGTTCTCGCCGGCGGAGGAAACGGCCCGCTTCAGCCTCGCGTACCGGCGCACGACGTCCGATCTGTTCGACCACGACGACACGCTGACGTTGCAGTTCCTGTGGTCACTCGGGCCCCATCGGGTCCACTCGTTCTGAGGGAGGCAGAGATGAAACGAATCGTCCTCGCCATCGTGCTCATGGCCGCACCCGCGGGACCGGCGACCGCGGCCCTCAGGGTGGTCGCTTCCACCACCGACCTCGCCGCAATCGCGAAGGCGGTGGGCGGCGAGGCCGTGGAAGTCCACTCGATCACCCGCGCCGGGGCCGATCCGCACTTCGTGGAGGTGCTGCCCAGCCACATGGTGCGCGTGAAGAAGGCCGCCGTGTACTTTCGCGTGGGCATGGATCTCGACCGGTGGGCAACGGCGATCATCGACGGATCGCGCAACGCGTCGCTGATCGTGGTCGACTGCTCGCGGAACATCGAGCCGCTCAACGTCCCTTCCGGCCGCGTGGACGCGTCGATGGGCGACCTGCATCCGAGCGGCAACCCGCACTACTGGCTGGACCCCGCCAACGGGCCGATCATCGCCGCGACCATCGCCGAAGCGCTCACCCGCGCCGATCCCGGCAACGCGGGCGCGTACACGGCCGGCGTGGAGCGTTTTCGCGCCGAACTGGAGCAGCACCGGGCGCGGTGGCGCGAGGCCGCGGCGGGTCTGCGCGGGGCGGAGATCGTGACGTTTCACGACACCTGGCCCTACTTCTCGCGGGCGTTCGGCGTCGAGGTCGCCGGCTTCGTGGAGCCGCTCCCCGGAATCGAGCCGTCTCCGTCGCACACGGCCGCGTTGATCGCACTGGTCCGGTCGAAGGACATCAGGGTCATCGGCGTGGAGCCGTACTTCTCGCGTCGCACGCCCGAGTCGATCGCAGGCGTCACCGGCGCGCGCGTGATCGACATGCCCCCCTCGGTGGGGGGTGCTCCGGGCGCCGACGACTACTTCTCCCTGTTCGACGTGCTCATCGCGCGACTCACCGCAGCGGTCCGGACGGACGCGAGGTAGGGCCATGATCGAACTTCTCGAGTACCGCTTCGTGCAGCTCGCCATCGTCAGCGGGCTCGTCCTGGCCGGCATCCACGCGTACCTCGGATACCACGTGGTCAGCCGGGGCGTCATCTTCGTGGACCTCTCGCTGGCGCAGATGTCGGCGCTGGGAGCGACCGTGGCGTTCTGCCTGGGCATTCGCGACGCACCGGCCGCGTACGCGGTCTCTCTCGCATTCACCCTCGGGGGAGCGCTCATCATCAGTCTCGCGCGTACGCGCGATGACCGTGTTCCGCCGGAGGCGTTCATCGGCATCGTGTATGCCGTCGCAACCGCCGTCCCGCTCCTGTTGCTGTCTCACCACGCCGAGGGATCCGAACTCCTCCACCACATGATCGCGGGCTCGTTGATCACGATCACGCCGGCGGAACTCCTGAAACTCGCGGCCCTGTACTCGTTGCTCGCGGTCTTCTTCTACCGCTTCCGGAGACGCTTCGACACCATTTCACAGCGACGCAGGGAGGCGGAGGCGCAGGGGTGGAACGTGGTCGGGTGGGATTTCCTGTTCTATGCCGCGTTCGCGCTGGTGGTGACGTCGTCGGTCGCGGTGGCCGGCGTCCTCCTGGTCTTCTCCCTGCTGGTGATCCCGCCCGTGGCCGCGCTGTTGCTGACGCGACGCCCCGGGCACCGGCTGGCGCTCGGGTGGGTCGTGGGCGTGCTGGGGGCGCTGATCGGCATCGTCGGGTCCGTCTCCCTGGACCTGCCGGCGGGCCCATCGGTGATCACGTCGCTCGCCGGCCTCCTGCTTCTGTCCGCGCTGGGAGCGCGCGTGCTCCGGCGCTGATCAGTCGTCGCGCGTGTTGATATCGTACTTGCGGATCTTCGCGTGCAGCTGCTGCCGGCTGATTCCGAGCGCGGACGCGGCTTTCGAGACGTTGTTGCCGTTTTCCGCCAGTGCCTGCCGTACCACGCGCTCCTCGAACTGCTCGGCCTGAGCCTTGAGGGTTCCGGTGAAACGCTCGGCGGGCAACGGGTTGGCCTCGTGGCTCCTGAGGTAACGCTCGATCGGCGCGGCGTGGACGACGCTGCTGTCGTCCTGGAACGCGATTCCATACTCGATCGCCCGCTTCAGCTGCCGCACGTTGCCCGTCCAGGGACTCGCGAGCAGCAGTGCGCGCGCGTCGCGGGAGAGTTCCGACCTGGGCACACCGCGCTCCTCCGCGTAGCGCCCGAGGAAGTGCTCGGCGAGCGGAATGATGTCCTCCCGCCGATCGCGCAGCGGGGGAAGCATGATGTGCGCACCCCCCAGGCGGTGGAAGAGATCGTCGCGGAACCGCTTCTCCCGGACCGCCAGCGCCAGATCCACGTTCGTCGCCGAGACGACGCGCACGTTCACCTCGCGCAACCGGCCATCCTCTCCGAGCCTCGATACCTGCCGGCTCTCGAGCACGCGCAGCAGTTTCGGCTGGGTCTCGATCGGCATGTCCCCGATCTCGTCGAGGAACAGCGTTCCGCCGTCCACGAGTTCGAAGACGCCGGGCTTCTCGAAATCCGCGCCGGTGAACGCGCCCTTGCGATGACCGAACAGAATGCTCTCCACCAGTCCCGCCGGCATGCCCACGCAGTTGACGGGAAGCATGAGTCTCTCCGCCCGGCGGCTCTTGTCGTGAATCGCCTGCGCGAGCAGTTCCTTGCCCGTTCCGCTCTCACCCTGAATCAGCACCGGAATGTCGTGCGGCGCGATCTTCCCGACCATCTCGAATATCTCGAGCATGGCCTTGTTGCGGCTCACCATCCCGCTCATGCTGAATTCCCGGGCGAGCTGGCGGCGCAGCGACAGATTCTGCTGCTCGAGCCGGTCCCGCCCGCTCGTCACCTCGCCGTGCCGACGCCCGTTCTCGACGGCCAGGGCCGCCTGCGCGCTGAAGAAACGCAGCACCGGGTCGTCGGAGTCCAGGGGGTGGTCGATCAGATGACTGCTGTCCGCGTAGATGACGCCGGTGAGAGAGTCCCGGTGGAGGAGCGGCAGGCATACGGCCGCACTGATCCGGCCCGCCTGGATGCTGTCGGCGCTCTTGAGGTCGTCCATCGTGCCGATGTCGGAACTGATGAACGGCGCGTGCGTTTCCACGACCCGGTTGACGATGGTGCGGCTGATGGTCCGGGCATCGCCTTCGTCCCACACCCGCTGGTCGGCGTAGCGTCCGGTGAACGTCGAGAACGTACCGTCGCTCTCGCGCAGGATGAGGAATCCCCGTTCGCACCCGGTCACCCGGATGATCCCGTCCACGATGTGGTTGAGAATGCCCTCCAGGTCGAGGGTCGATGTCAGCGAAACCGCCACACCCAGCAGGGCGTCGTAACGGGTCCGCATCTCGAGGTCCGACGCGGCGGCCGCATCCGTGCCGCCAGGCGGCGCCCCCCGGCTGGCCGGGACCTTGCGCAGGTCGTCGAGCGGATCGGGTGCGGGCTTCTTCTTCGGGCGCGGTGACATCGTCGCGGTCGACGATACTACCAAATCGGCGGGAACGGAAACGAAAGAGCCCGCCCAGCGGGGCGGGCTCTCGGGCACGTGGGTCTCCCCGGCATGGTACTGACATACCCACGTGTCGATCTCGTACTTCTGCCGCGTGGTCTCCCGGTCCCGGCTTCCATTGCGTTGAAGTCGGGACCGGTTTGCGCTATAAGTGATAGCTCATTTGACGTCGCGGGATCCGCCTGACTAACGGCCCCAGGTGCTGTTGCCCCAGGTGCTGTTGCCCATGACGCCCCAGATGCTCTTTCCAAAGACCGCGAGCACGCTGAGGATGAGGCCCAGATTCGAAAGGATTGTGTAGCGCATTTCTCTACCTCCGTTGGACTGTTTCTGGTTGCAGGGCCTTCGCTGATCGTCCTGATCCATCGCTCCAGCTTCGGCCTTCCTGTTCCCCGTTATGGCAACCGGCGTACCAACGCGGCCAATAATTCCCACTTGCGACTTAAGATGTCTGATATCAACGAGTTATTCCTTGAACTTTCCCGTGATGCCCGGTCGTGTCCCGCCGGTATCGTCCCCGGGGTGTCAGGAACCCCTTACAGACGAGCCCGGGCGGAACGCGAACCGCCCCCGTAATGTATTTTCTAACAATAGGTTAGGAGTGTAAAATGCGTTTTACATCTCGGTGTCGTGAGTTCCTTACAGATCTCCGCGTCTGGCTGCCCCTGCTGGTATGCGGCCTGTCCGTGGCGGCATCGCCGGGCGGGGCAGGGGCGAAGGACCTCTTCCCCTACGCACCCACGGTCCGCGCGCTCGACAACGGGCTCAAGGTGGTGATGGTCCCCTTCGACAGCCCCGGCATCGTGGCCTACTACACGATCGTGCGCGCCGGCTCGCGCAACGAAGTGGAGCCCGGGAAGTCGGGCTTTGCTCATTTCTTCGAGCACATGATGTTCCGCGGGACGGAACGCTTCTCGAACGTGGCCTACAACAGCCTGTTCCGCGACCTCGGAAGCGACATCAACGCCTACACGTCGGACGACGTCACGGTCTATCACGCGATCTTCGGTAGCGACGGCCTCGAATCGGTCATCGACGTCGAGTCGGACCGGTTCATGAACCTCAAGTACGCGGAATCGGACTTCAAGCAGGAAGCGAAGGCCGTGCTCGGCGAGTACAACAAGAACTACTCGAACCCCGAGAACAAACTCTACGAGCGCGTGCGCGAGACGGCCTACACCACGCACACCTACCGCCACACGACCATGGGCTTCCTCGACGACATCAAGGACATGCCCAACCAGTACGCCTACAGCCTGGAGTTCTTCCGGCGCTACTACACGCCCTCCAACTGCGTGATTCTCGTCGTGGGCGATATCGACGTCGAACGGACGTTCGGCCTCATCGGCAAGTACTACGGCGCCTGGCGTGTTCCTCCGTACCAGCCGGCCATCACGACGGAGCCGGAGCAGAAGGAACCGCGGAGTTCGCATATCGACTGGGACAATCCCACGCTTCCCTACGTGGCGGTGGCGTTCAAACTGCCGGCGTTCGACGAGAAGACCCGCGACAGCGCGGCGATCGACATTCTCTCGGAACTCCTCTACGAGTCCACCAGCCCGCTGTACCAGGACCTCGTGATCAACGAGCAGAAGGTGGATCAGCTCTCCGTGTACGTCCCCTCGCGCAGGGACCCG
Organism: uncultured bacterium; assembly: GCA_964589805.1. Classification (GTDB taxonomy): domain Bacteria; phylum Krumholzibacteriota; class Krumholzibacteriia; order WVZY01; family JAKEHA01; genus JAKEHA01. The sequence continues at coordinate 7,779 of CAZPUV010000083.1, forward strand.
GGGCTCTTCCTCGTCTACGCCCGGGTGAAGGACGCCGCCCACCTCGACGAGATCCGCGACCGCATCTACGGGGCGGCGGAGGGTGCGGCCGTGACGCCGCCGGATGAGGCGCGGCTGGCCGCCGTGAAGTCGAACCTGCGCTACTCGTTCGCGATGTCGCTCGACACCGCGAGATCCGTGGCGAGACATCTCACGTTCTTCATCGGCCTGACCGGCGATCCGGCGTCGATCAACGAGATGTACCGGCGTTACGACGAGGTCTCCACGGGGGATCTCAAGGACGCCGCCGCGAAGTATCTCACCCGATCACGAAGCACCGTGGTCACGCTGACAGGAGGCTCACGATGAGACCGCGCAGCATCGCGATTGGAACGACGGCCCTTTCCCTGGTGGTGGCAGCCATGATTCCGTCACCCGCCCGGACCGAGCGCGGTCCCATTCCGGCGGTCACGCTCCCCATCAAGACCTCACCCCTGGTGACGTTTCGCATCCAGTTCCGCACCGGCGCGATCGACGATCCCGCCGGCAAGGAAGGGCTCACGCGGCTCACCACCACCATGCTGACCGACGGTGGCACCGTGAAACGGTCCTACAAGGAGATCGTCGAAGCGCTGTACCCGATGGCAGCGTCCATCAACGCGACCGTCGACAAGGAAGTGACGACCTTCTACGGCACCACCCACATCGACAACCTCGACCGGTATTTCGAGTTGTTCGCGGAGATGCTGCTGGAGCCGCGGTTCGACGAACGGGACTTCGAACGCATAAAGACGAGCCAGATCAACTACGTCGCCAAGACGCTGCGGGGCGCCAGCGACGAGGAGTTCGGCAAGCAGTCGCTGGGCATGATGTTGTACGCCGGGCACCCGTACGGCACCCCCAACGAGGGCCGCGTGTCGGCGCTGGAGTCCATCACCCTGGACGACGTGCGGAAACACCACGCGCGCGTATTCACGCGCGACAGAGCGCTGATCGGGCTGGCGGGCGGCTACCCGGCCGGCCTTCCCGACCGGGTCGCGGCGGCGTTGGCGAAACTGCCCGCGGGCGGCACCGCGAGCGGGAAACCCGGCCGCACCTCCCCCATCCAGAATGTCGAGGTTCTGGCGGTCGAGAAGGAGTGCCTGGCCACCGCGATCTCGATCGGTTTTCCGATCGACGTCACCCGGGCGAGCGCGGATTTCTACCCGCTGCTCATCGCCAACTCGTATCTCGGCGAGCATCGCACGTTCAACGGCCGTCTGATGATACGGATGCGCGAGATACGCGGGCTCAACTACGGTGACTACTCCTACATCGAGCACTTCGTGCAGGACGGGGGCTCGACGTTTCCGCTCACGAACTTCACGCGCAGCCAGCAGTACTTCTCCATCTGGATCCGCCCCGTCCAGCACCAGCACCGGCATTTCGCGCTGCGCCTGGCGGTGTTCGAACTCGAGCGCCTGGTGCGCGACGGGATGACGCAGGAGGAATTCGAGCGCACGCGGACCTTCCTCAAGCACTACAGCAAGCTGTGGGCGCAGGACCAGAACCGGCGCCTCGGTTATCTGATGGACTCGCGCTTCTACGGCACCGACGACTACATCGCGACCCTTCCGCAGAAACTCGATCTGGTGACCCTGGACCAGGTGAACGCGGCCATCCGCCGCCATCTCAACGCGCAGAACCTGCGCGTCGCGGTGATCACCCGGGGCGCGGACGAGTTCCTGAAGAACCTCATCACCAACGCACCGTCGCCGATGGTCTACGAGGCCGAAGGAGTCGCCGCGGACGTCATCGCCGAGGACAGGGTGGTGGCGGCGTACAGGCTGAACGTGAACCGGGAGGCCTCGAAGATCGTCGACGCGGAGGAGATGTTCAGGTAGCGGCCGCGAGGCACGGCGGCGACGAGCCTCGCACAACGCGGGGCCGTTGCAGGCGGCGG
>CAZPUV010000084.1:0-4130 GCA_964589805.1 uncultured bacterium
GGGAGGCGGGGAACCCGCCCGGCTCCGTGTGTAACCCATGCCTTCACAGTCGGTTGGGGGCCTGCGGGATTCATGGGGAGTAATCATCCCCCTTGGCACGTCCGTTGCCTTGTAACCCCACTGGAAGTCATCCCGTGCGTAAATGAACTTCCATCTGGTGGGGGACGGGTTCCCGGGGAGCGGACGCTCTCCGGGAATCCCGAACCAAGGACAAGAAGCACTGAGGCGAAGGAGAAATACTCTCGACCAGAATTCGGACCCTTCGGGTTTCCGAGTTTGCCGATGCCCTGGAAACGTTCCCAAGCAAGCTGCTGGCTTTGCGGAGTAAGTTGATTTCGAGAGGTGGGGTCTCGAACTTAACGTGGAACGGACCGGGGCATCGGTGTTTGTGGCCCCCGCACCGACGGCCCTGACCCGCGACCCGCCTGTCCTCTTTTTCGGTCACTCATGTAATCAGGACACCACGCTTTCGGGCCCCGATTCGGGGGCTCCGGCCCTCCCGCGGCGCGGTCAGCGCGCCCATCGCGATCCAGAACCCGTGTTTTGACAATGTGTTAGGCACCAGCGGCCGCCCCGGCACCGGCGCGGGGCGGAACGTGGCACATGGCTTGCGCTAAGGACCGGTGTGATGACGCACCACCTGCGCATAAGAAACCCAATCGATCGCGCGCTTCGGCTGTCGGGTGCCGCCGTGGCGATCGCCGCAGTGATGCTTCCTTTCGTTGCTGGTTGCGAAGACGAAGGCCCCGTCGTGGTGGATCGACCCCCGTTTCCACCCGACGGGGTCTTCAGCATTACAGGTGATGGCGTCGTGAGTATCTACTGGAACGAGAACTGGGAGGATGACCTGGCGGGGTACGCCGTTTACCGGTCGAAGTCCGATCCCGGGCCCTATTTCTTCCTCGCTGAGGTGCCCGCGAGCCGGACCTACTACGACGACACGGATGTCCAGAACGGCGAAACGTGGTTCTACGCGGTCACCGCGTTCGACCGCGCGGGGAACGAGAGCAAATTGAGCCGGGAGACGGTCTTCGATACCCCCCGGCCGGAAGGTTTCGGTTTGGTGCTGGTCGATCTGGGGCAAGATCCGTCGCGGGCGGGATACGACTTTTCAAGTCTATCAGGGGTCTCGCAACCCGCGGCGCTGGGCACCACGGATATCTACTTCGAGTCGTCGGGCGGTGTGCGTTATCTCCGCACGAAGATCGGAGTAGATATCCAGGATTACGGGCTGATCGATCTCGTGAACGTGGACTGGGCGCCGGACACCGGCTGGTCCCCGTCCGGACAGGCGGAGGCGATCGTCGGCCACAGTTACATCGTTCGGATTCTGAACAACCAGGGTGACTTCAACATGGCCAAGGTCCAGGTGAAAGCCGTCGCGGCGACCACGATCACGCTGGACTGGGCATACCAGGCAGTGCGGAACAACCCGGAACTCGCCCCTGTGGGAGGTGCCATGCGATGAAACGCTCGACTTTGAACAACTGGATCGCGGTGGCCACGATCGCGGCGGCTACCCTGGCGGGAACGGTGTCATCGGCGACCGCGCACGGAAGAGATGTCGTTGTCTCCGGGCAGGCCGGTGTGCGCGTGTGGGTCGATGGCGGCGACGTATTCCGGGACTACGATGACGTGTCCATCTACGTGCGCACGGACCGCGACTGCTACGCGACCCTGCTCCTCGTTGACACGGAGGGGTACGTCCACGTGCTCTATCCGTCGTCACCCTACGAGCGCGCGTGGTTCCGCGGAGGTCGCACCTACCGCTACGACGCCTGGGATCTGGGCCTCGACCGGCTGCACGGAGCGGGCATCGCCCACGTGTTCGCGGTCAGCAGCCCGGAACCGTTCGACTACTCGTACTACGGCGCGTCGGTGTTCGTGGGCGGATTCGGGTTCCGCGTGTACGGCGATCCGTACATCGCCTGCCGCGATTTCTACGTTTCGCTGCTGCCGGCGTCGTGCCACTGGGACTACGTGGGTGTCGGCAGCGCGCGCTTCTACGTGCGCCGCTGGGTCCGCTACCCTTCGTATCTGTGCTTCGGCGGACCGGAACTGCACGTGCGGATCGGCGACAGCTGCCGGAACTGCAGCAGTGTGTACGTGTCCTATCGCGCCAACGTGGCGAGCCCGTACGAAGTGATGCGGCCGGCTCCCCGGTTCAAGCGCACCTACGGATCCGGTCATGCCGAGACGTCCGTGGGCCGGGTGGAAGCGGTGCGGTCGCCGCGGGTCAAGACGTTCGCCCGGGAAGACGCCGGCGCACGCGTCCACAAGGATGATCGCGGGTACCAGGATGCGCGCGGCTACAAGGACCAGCGCGGGCGCGACGATGCGCGCGGCTACAAGGACGAGCGCGGGCGCGACGATGCACGCGGCTACAAGGACGAGCGCGGGCGCGACGATGCGTTCGATCGCGGCGCGAGAGAATCGTGGCAGGAGCGGAGCGTGTCTCCGGCCCGACCGGTGAAGGTCGTCTCGACCAGCCGGTCCGGCGAATCCGCGCGCGCGACCGTCAAGGTGTCGAACCGCAGCGTCAAGGCGGCCCCGGCCGTGAAGCGGGGAGGCGGAACGGCCGTCCGCACCCGGGCCGATGCCAGGGGGTCGGAGACCGCCTCGCGCCAGCAGAAGGGAACGACCAGGAAGGTTCGTCAGGCTGACAAGTGAGAGTTTGGTTGGCTGGTAGCGTCGAGTAGTACTGGTTAGGAAGCCGACCGGGTGAGGGGGAGTTGCGCCGGAGTAAGCGTCGATCAGGGGCGGCGAATTACGGGCGTCAACTCCCCTTTGCCGTTGACCGGACAGGGGATAGTCGCTAGAGTCGGCCGTGATTCGAGTCCCCCGTTTGTGCCCCGTGTTCCGTCGCACCGAACACCGTCGTCCGGCACCGTTCACAAAGAGAAGTCCATCCGCCTTGAATCTCCGTTTCCGCTGTATCCCGTCGCGCGCCGCGAGTCTCTGTGTGCTTGCGTCGCTGGCGATCGCTCTGCCCGCGTTCGGCGGCAGGCAGGTGCCGGGCTACCGTGGCGCGCAGGGCGACGTGGCGCGCTCCGGCGCCGTCCGCCCGACCGCCGACCGCGGCCTCAACGTCTACCAGCGCGCCCGGCTCCAGACCATGGCCGCCTCCGGCGTGGCCGCGGGCGAGGACACACTCCGTCTCCTCGCGCTCCAGGTCCAGTTCTCCGACAGCCTCATGGGCGGGCAACCCGGGAGCAACCGCACCCAGGTCCGTGACTCGCTCTGGTTCGCCAACGAGCTCCGCCACATGGAGCAGTACTTCCGCGGCGCGTCGCGCGGGCGCCTGCACATCCGCTGGACGGTGGACGGCACCCTCCACACGCTCCCACGGAAGATGAGTTACTACGGGTCCGACACGTTCGAAGAGAAGCGGGTGGTCGAACTGGCGCAGACGGCCGTCGACCTGGCGGACGGCGCCGTGGACTTCAGCGGCTACGACCACGTATTCATCATCCATGCCGGCGCCGGTCAGGAGACCGACGTCGGTGGCGATTCGCCCATCCAGATCTGGTCCAGCTTCTACGACGTCGGGGACATCCGGCGCGCGCTCGACGACGAGTCCGCGCCCGGCCTCGCGACACTCGACTCGCTTTCCGGATCGCCGTTCTTTGTGAACAACTTCTGCATCGTGCCTTCGCATGCGTCGCAGGACTTCGCCACGGTGGGAACGCTTGGCATATGGGCGTTCCAGATCGGCAGCCGCATCGGACTCGTGCCGATGTTCGATTCGACGCCCCGCGGGGCGCCCGACTCGCAGGGCGCGGGCTCGTTCTGCCTCATGGCGTACGGGCTGTTCAACGTGAACGGTTTCGTGCCGGGGTTTCCCGGCGCGTTCAACCGGCTCATCGCGGGATGGATTTCGCCGGTCGTCGTCGACCCGGTCGCCGGCGCAACCAGCGTCCGGCTGGCCGACATCAACACCGGGGCAGACGCGGACACCGTGTGCGTCAAGGTTCCGATCACAGAGAGCGAGTACTACCTCGTTGTCAACCGTGTCCACGACGCCAATTTCGACAGCCTGTTCACGTTCGGCGACGCCGACAGCAACCTGATTCCCAACAACACGGACTCTCTCGAGGGCGCGGAGTTCGATTTCTTCCTGACCGACCTCA
>CAZPUV010000084.1:4140-8837 GCA_964589805.1 uncultured bacterium
GGAGCATCTGACGCTCACCCGGTCCCACCCCGGCACCAACCCCGCCGCGCGGCGTTTCGACCCCGACTACGGCTTCGCGGTGCTGCGGCGCCACACGGGCAGCGGGGTCTACATCTGGCACGTGGACGAACGGGTCGTCGCCGAGGCCGTGGCGAGCGGTTTCCTTCCCAACGATTTCGTGGCGCGCAAGGGTGTCGACCTCGAGGAGGCGGACGGCGTGCAGGACCTGGACCGGCTGGGAGCGGCGGCATTCTCGCTCGGCAGTTTCTTCGACTCCTACCGCCTGGGCGACGGCAACGCCGCGACCTTCGGGCCGAAGACGAAGCCGGCGTCGGCGTCGAACGCGGGCGTGGCCACCGGAATCACCATCGAGACGCTTTCCGCGCCAGGTGCGACGATGCAGGTCCGCATCCGGCGCGATACGCCCTACACGGAAGCGCGCACGCGCTGGCGCGCGGCCTCTCCGTCGCAGCCCGCGACGGTGGTCGACCTGGACGGGGCGGGGGACGCGGAGGTGGTCGTCCTGTCCGACGACGCGGGCGTGTTCGTGTTCGACGGCCAGGGTCGCGAGTGGGTGGACGGCGACCTCGACCCCGCGACCATCGCACCCTTCATCGCCGTGCCGGGTGTGACGTGGACCGGTCCGCCGGCGTTCGCGGACCTCGACGGCGGCGGCGACATCGAGATCGTGGCCATCGCGACGGCCGGACGCGTGTACGCGTGGAAGGCGTCGGGCGCCGAACTCGCGGACGGCGACGCCAACCCCGCAACACAGGGAGTGCTCTTCAGCGGAGGGCCCATGGTGGCGCCGCCGATGCTCGTCGACGTGGACGCCGACGGCGTTCCGGAGATCGTCATCGCGGAGCGCGTCGGTGAATCGATCCGTGTATCGTTCGTGAACGCGAGTGGCGCGCTCACGCAGCCCTCGGCCGCGGAAACGGCGCCGCTGTGGCCGCTGACGCTTCCCGCGCAGCGAGCGAAGGCCTTCGCGCTTTCGCGTGTCACCGACGGAACGACGGAAACCACCGGCATCGTGGCCGCGTGCGTCGACACGGTGGCATCCCGGTCCTTCGTCGCCTGGACGCCGGTGTCGTTCTCCGGCGCGGCGCCCGCCGGAACGCCCGAGGCGTGGGTCCACGTCCTCGCCGCCGGAAGAACGGACGCGCCTTCCGCGCCGGCGGTGGGCGACATCGACGGCGACGGCGACGACGAGATCGTGGTGGCCCTCGCGGACGGCGGCGTGTTCGTGCTCGACCCCGCATCCGCGTTCTCGCAGACGGTGCGGCGCGAGAGCGGCCGGCTGCGGTCCGCCGGGCCCTCGGATCCCGCGCTCGGTGACGTCGACGGCGACGGAACACTCGAGATCGCGATCTGGGACGCCGGGTACATGTACATTCTCAAGTCCAACGCGCGCACGATGCTGGAATGGCCCGCCGTGATCCGGCCCGAGGCCGCCGGCGAGGCACCCGCGATTGCTCCGCGGCGCGGCATGGAGAGCGCGCTCGTGGCGGACATCGACGGCGACGGCGGCACCGACGTGCTCTTCCCGCTCGACGATGGTACGCTGGCGGCGGTCTCCGCCTCCGGCAGGCCCGCCGCGGGTTTTCCGCGCACGGGTCCGTCGGGCCACGGGGCGGCGCCGTCTGTCGCGCGCATCGGTTCCGGCGACTGGAGCCTGGTCGCCCTCGGGTCCAACGCGCTCTTCGCGGGGCTGGACGCGATCAACGACTCGCTGCTCACCGACCCCGAGACCACGCTCTCGATCCAGTCCCTCGCAGGGACGGTCGCCGACCCGTTCTGGGTCATGGCGCGGGCCGATCTGGCGCGGACCGGGCGCGCGTCGGCGGGGACGCCGCTGAGAACGAGCGCGAGCGTCTACGACGAAGGATCGTTTATGATCTACCCGAACCCGGTGAAGGGCGGTGAGGTCCGCGCGCGTGTGACGACCCACACGTCGGCGCGTGTCCATCTGTCGATCTACACGGTCGAGGGGCAGGAAGCGGTGGCGAGGACATTCGACGTCAACCCGAACGGGCTGGTCAACACGCCGTTCGACGAGGCGGTCGACGTGGCGGCGCTCAAGAGCGGCGTCTACCTCCTGCGTCTCAAGATAGACGGAAAGAACGGCGGCGGTTCGCTGGTGAAGCCGTTTGCAATCCGGCGATGAGCCGAACGGGCGAAGGAGTCGATCGAACATGCGCTGGCAACACGCTCTGACTTGCACTCTCCTCCTGCTGGCCCCGGTTTCTGCGGGGGCGGCGGACCCGGGTTCGGCGGGCGCGCTGTTCCTGCGCGTCGGGCTCGGCGCGCGCGCGTCGGCGATGGGCGAGGCCTACACCGGTGTCGCGGAGGACGCGTCGTCGGTGTACTGGAACCCGGGCGCGATGGCGGCGGTCCTCGGGACGAACGTTTCGCTGGTGCACGTGGAGTATTTTCAGACCCTGCGGCTGGAACAGGCGGCGGTGACGCACGAGACCGGGTGGGGAACGATGGGGTTCATGTTCACCGGGCTGTTCATGGACGACCTGGAGCGGCGCGACGACGTGGCCACCGCGGTTCCGCTCGGCGAATTCGGGGCCTACGACGTCGCGTTCGCGGCGGGGTTCGCCCGCTACGTGGTTCCCAACGTGGCCGTCGGCCTGTCGGTGAAGACCGTCTATCAGCGGATCGACGAACTGTCGGCGTCGGGGATCGCCGTCGACGCCGGCGTCTACCACACGTCGCGCATTCGCGGCGTCAAACTCGCCGCCGTGGTCGGGAACATCGGCCCCCCGATGAAGTTCGACGTCGAGGAGTTCGCGCTTCCCCGTTACCTCAAGGTGGGGGCGAGCTTCGAACGCGAGGTGGAGGCGCTGGAAGGACGCGTGCTGGCAACCTTCGACGCCATGTTCCCGAACGACGACGACGGACGGCAGCACGTCGGTGTCGAGTATTCGTACCGCCGGATGGCGGCTCTGCGCGCCGGGTACAAGGCGGGCTACGATTCGCAGGGTGCCACGTTCGGCTTCGGGGTGAACTACCGCGAGATGAGCTTCGACTACGCCTTCCTGCCCATCCAGAACGATCTCGGCGACAACCACCGCTTCGGCATCGGATTCAGCTTCTAGCCGTCTCGAGGCGCAGCCGCCCGTTCGAGAGCCTTCCGTAGGTGAAGTGCTCTATCCAGTCGCCGACGATCATGAACTCCCGCCCGTCGCGCGTCTCGTGCATCGGGTAGTGCACGAGGCCCATCACGAACGCGTCGTTGCCGCGCTCGAAGAAGTTCCCCCACGCGTGCCGCTCGACGGCGCGCGCGCGTTTCTCCTGCGGCACATTGAAGTACTCGCGGCTGCCGTGCGCGACACCGCCCGCGATCGCATCGAGCAGATCCGGGTGGATCCACCGCGACGCGGCCACGACCGCGCGATTGCGCAGGACGCTCTTCAGCACCTTGTAACCGTAGTCGCGCGGCATCACGAGATCTCCGTGGGCGAGCACGACCCTCCTTCCCTGGGCCGCGATCCGGATCTCCTCCCTGTGGATGGTGACGCCGAGGTCACGCGAGAAGAAGTCTCCGACCCAGTGGTCGTGGTTGCCGCCCAGGAAGTGGACGGGCACGCCGCGCGCACGGCAGCGGTCGAGCGCCTGGTAGACGTCGACGTACCGGCGGCTGACGACCGAACGGTACTCGAAGTAGAAGTCGAAGATGTCGCCGAGGAGCACGAGGAAGGTCCCCGGCGCGAGCGCGTCGAGGAATCGGAGAAAACGGTCCCGACGTTCGCCTTCTCCCGGGAGGCGGCGGTCGCGGAAATGCGTGTCCGCCACCACGCGGATGTCCGTGGCTGCGACGGGAACGAAATCGTCCGGAATTGCCCGCATGGGAAAAAAGGACCGCGCCCCGCCCGGGGAGCGATTCCGAGCGGTGATCATGGCCCATCCGGTCGTCCCACCGCAACCGTATTGATCAGAGGCTGTTGCATGCAGGAACTCCGGACCGCCGCCGCGCGTAGAAGTACATGTCGCCGGCGGAGTGCCGCGGGCAGCCTTCCAGAAACTCTGTGGAGGCGCCCGGGTTGCGCAGGCGGGGGTGGGAACCGGAAAGTTGACATATCTCTCAAACGCGGGTAGACTTTGAGGTGCACTGGTCGAGAGTGCTTTCAACCCTGCCTGAAAAATCGCTTCTGTCCGACCCCCCCTGCCACGAACAGTTGGTACGCGCCGGATCATCGGGTTGCGGCCGAACTTCGCCGCCGGTAACGGCACCGGCCGACAGGGCGTTGACAACACCACGGGAGACGAGAATCACATGAATTGCCATCGAATCGTATCGCTTGTACGCACGGGGACCGTCGCGCTCGGACTGTTCGCGGCCTCCGCCGTGCCGGTCCTGGCCGCGAACGCCGACCGCAGCGCCACCGTGCGCGCGGACGGGTCATCGATCTTCGCGGATGTCGCGGAGAAGGTGCGGCCCGCCGTCGTCTTCATCCGGACCGAGCGCGCGCTCAACGCGAGTCGCGGCCGTTCGGGAGAGACGCCCTTCGACTTCTTCCGCGAGTTCTTCCCGGACGGGGAGCAGCGCCAGCGCGGCCGCAACGTGCCCGGCGGCGGATCCGGTTTCGTCTTCGACGACGAAGGACGGATTCTCACCAACTATCACGTGATTCGTGACGCCGACAAGATCACGGTCACCCTGGACAATGCGGACGCCGATTCGGATC
>CAZPUV010000084.1:8847-9609 GCA_964589805.1 uncultured bacterium
CGAGGCGCGCGTGGTGGGATTCGACCGCCACACCGACATCGCGGTCATCCAGGTGGACGGGGCGAAGGGCCTGCCGAGGGTCAAGCTGGGGAACTCGGACGCGATGCGCGTCGGCGACTGGGTCATGGCGATCGGGACCCCGTTCGGCCAGCTGCAGGGGACCGTCACGGTCGGCATCGTGAGCGCCAAGGGGCGCAGCGATCTGAACATCGTGGGCGGGGACGCGACGTACCAGAACTACATCCAGACGGACGCCTCGATCAACTTCGGCAACAGCGGCGGACCGCTGGTGAATCTCAACGGAGAGGCGATCGGGATCAACACGGCCATCAACCCGTCGGGCCAGGGGATCGGATTCGCGATCCCCATCAACATGGCCAGGAACATCATGGCGGAGCTGATCGCCAGCGGCCACGTGAAGTACGGGTACCTCGGCATCGTCCTCCAGGAGCTGGACGCCGACCTGGCCAAGGGCATGGGGCTCGATCTGAGCCATGGAATCGTGGTCCGGGAGGTCCAGGCGGGCACGGCGGCGGCCGCGGCGGGATTCCGCACGGGCGACGTGATCGTGCGATTCGACGGTGAGGAAGTAAGGGATGACAGCAAGTTCCGTCTAAAGGTCGCTGCCACACCGGTAGGAAAGACCATCCCGGTGGTGCTGTACCGGGAGGGCAAGGAGCGGGAGGTCAAGGTGACCCTCGGCGAACGGCCGGACAATCAGGCGGTCGCAGCCGCCCCGACGCCGCAGAGCGAAGCGTGGCT
>CAZPUV010000085.1:0-9405 GCA_964589805.1 uncultured bacterium
GGGCCGGATGCCGACGCGATGCGCGCGCGCGCGATCGAAGCGCGGGGGGGCGAGGTGATCCGCTGCCGGACGTCGGCGCGCGGGGTCGATGTCGCAGCGGCGCTCGATGCGCTCGCGCAACGCGGGCTGCGGCGGGTGCTGGTGGAGGCCGGACCGGGTATCGTGGCGAGTGTCGTGGAATCCGGACGCTGGGACGCGGCGTGGTTCTACCGTTCCAGCGACGCGTTCGGGCCCGAGGGGCCGGCGCTCCCGATCTCGGGGCCGCCCGGGATCGTGGTGGACGAGTGCGCGGCGGGTCCGGACGTTCGTGTCAGGTCGGTCAACCAGCGCACACTCGCGGAGATCACAGGGAGACTCCGCGTCGCGGGAGCGTGAGGGCGGGTGTTCACGGGAATCATCGAAGTCGTCGGCCGGGTGGCGAGCGTCTCGGACTCGGGAAGCGTGCGCGCGCTCGAGATCACCGCACCCCCGCAGATCATGGAATCGATGCGTGTGGGTGACAGTGTCGCGGTGAGCGGGGTGTGTCTGACGGCGGAACGCTTGCACGGCGGCGCGTTCGAAGCCACCGCGGTGGGTGAGACGCTGGCGCGGACGACGCTGGGGACGCTGCGGCCCGGCGATCCGGTGAACCTGGAGACTGCGGTAACCGTGGGGAGGGTCTTCGGCGGGCACATCGTGCAGGGACACGTGGACGGAACCGGACGGGTGGTCGCGTGGGACTTCGACGAGAACGGTGGCACCCTGCGCGTGGCTCTTCCAGCGGGCGTGCGCGAGCTCTGCGTGGAGAAGGGATCCATCGCCATCGACGGCGTGAGCCTCACGATCGCATCGCTCGGCGAGAACGAGGAAATCGGGGTGGCGATCGTACCGCACACCATCGCGGCGACGACCATCGGAGACTACCGGCCCGGTACGCGGGTCAATATCGAGGCGGACGTGATTGCGAAGTACGTGAGGGAGTTCGTGCGGCGCATGCAGCCCGCTCCCTCTGAATGAGAAGCGCCGTCCCCGGGACGGTGCCAGGAGAAGAGACATGAACGAGTTTTGCAGCATCGAACAGGCGGTCGAGGACATTCGCAACGGCAGGATCGTGATCGTCGTGGACGACGCGGACCGCGAGAACGAGGGCGACATGATCTGCGCCGCCGAAAAGGTGTCGGCCGACCTCGTCAATTTCATGGCGCGGAACGGGCGTGGATTGATCTGCGTGCCCTTGACGCAGGAGCGGGCGGCCCGGCTCGAGCTCCCGGCCATGGTTCCGGAGAACACCTGCAAGCTGGGCACGGCTTTCACCGTGTCGGTGGACAAGGTCGGCGGAACCACGACGGGAATCAGCGCCCACGACCGCGCGGCCACGATCCGCGCGCTGGTGGACGACGACACGCGTCCCGAGGAACTCGCCCGCCCGGGGCACATCTTCCCGCTGGTCGCGAAACCGGGCGGGGTGCTGCGCCGAGCCGGCCACACCGAGGCTTCGGTGGATCTGGCGCGCATGGCGGGGTTGAAGGCGGCCGGTGTCCTGTGCGAGGTGCTCGATGACGATGGCTCGATGGCCAGATTGCCGCGGCTGCGAGAGATCGCGAAGACGCTGGGGCTGAACATCGTGACCATCGCGGACCTGATCGCGCACCGCCGCCGGACGGAGCGTCTCATCGAGAAGGTGGAGGAGATCAACTTCCCGACCGAATTCGGCGTGTTCCAGCTCCACCTCTACCGCAGCAAGGTGAGCGGCCACGACCACATCGCGCTGGTCAAGGGCACCATCCACAGGGACGAACTCACGCTGGTGCGCGTTCACTCCCAGTGCTTCACGGGGGACATATTCGGGTCGCTCCGCTGCGACTGCGGGCCGCAGCTCCACCACGCGATGAAGCAGATCGAACGCGCCGGGCGCGGCGTCCTCGTCTACATGAACCAGGAGGGACGCGGCATCGGACTCGACAACAAGATCCGTGCGTACGCGCTCCAGGACGAGGGGCAGGACACGGTCGAGGCAAACGAGGCGCTGGGCTTCCCGGCCGACCTGCGCGACTATGGAGTCGGCGCGCAGATCCTCGAGGACCTGGGGATCGGCAAGATCCGCCTGCTGACCAACAACCCGCGCAAGGTGGTCGGACTGTCGGCCTACGGGCTCGAGATCGTGGACCGCGTGCCGATCGAGATCCAGGCCAACGAGATCAACCAGCGCTACCTCGCCACCAAGCGGGACAAGATGGGGCACCTGCTCAACCAGGTGTTCGACGGCGTCGCCCGGGGAGTCAAGCGTGCCGAATGAGAAACGTGCGCGCCTCGACGCGAGCGGGCGTCGCGTGGCCGTCGTCGCGAGCCGTTTCAACGAAGTGGTGACCCGGCGTCTCGTCGACGGGGCCGTGGAATGCCTGCGCGCGCACGGTGTCGCCGATGGTGACATCGCGGTATACTGGGTGGCCGGCGCATTCGAGGTCCCGCAGCTTGCGACCAGGGTCGCGCGGGAAAAGCAGGTCGACGGCGTGGTGTGGACCGGTGCCATCATCCGGGGAGAAACAGATCACTACGAAGTGCTTTCCCGGACCGTGACGCAGGCAATCGAGACGGCGGCGTTGACCACGGGTGTGCCCATGACGCTCGCGGTGCTCACCACCGACACGCTCGACCAGGCCGTGGACCGCGCCGGCGGCAAGCACGGCAACGCCGGGTGGAACGCTGCGGTCGCGCTGGTAGAACTGATGGGTCACTGGCGGGCATGATCCATGGGAAAACGCAGGCGAGCGAGGGAAATGGTGCTGCAGGCTCTGTACGAGGCCGAGTTCTCGGACCGGAGCGCCATCGAGATCGTCGATGAGCAGATCGGCCGCCGGCACCCGTCCGACGACACTGCCGGGCACGCGCGCGACCTGTTCCTGCGCACGATGGAGAAGCGCGAGGACCTCGACCGGATCATCCGCTCGGTGCTGCAGAACTGGGAACTCGAGCGCGTGTCGCTCGTGGACCGAAACATCTTGCGTTTCGCCCTGGCCGAGGTGCTCTACTTCCCGGAAGTGCCGTCCCGGGTGATCATCGACGAGGCTATCGAAGTGGCGCATCGCTACAGTTCCGACGACGCGGGCCGGTTCGTGAACGGGCTCTTGGACAAACTGGTGCACGAGTTCAGGAAGGACACCGCGTGAAGCACCTGATCTTCTCCGACATTCACGGCAACCTGGAGGCGCTGATCGCGGTGCTGAACAACGCGCACGGGCATGGCGTCGGCTCATGGGTGTGCCTCGGCGACTTGATCGGGTATGGCGCGAATCCGAACGAGTGCGTGGACACGGTTCGCGCGCTCGACCCGCTGGTGTGTCTGCGCGGCAATCACGACGCGGCCGTGATCGACGCCGGCGAGCGTGTGTTCTTCCACGAGGTCGCCCTCGAGGGCATCCATTTCAGCGCGCGGAACCTCACGGCCGAGAACACCGACTTCCTGCGCTCGCTGCCGTACGTCCATCGCGCGGACAGTCGGTTCATGGCGGTTCACGCGTCTCCCTACAAGCCGGAGCAGTGGGAATACGTGCTCGATCAGATCGGCGCGGAGCGCGCCTTCAAGGCCATGGAAACGCACCGCCTGGCGTTCATCGGCCACTCGCACGCGCCGGTCGTCTTCTGCGACGACGGCACGGCGCAGCGTTATCCCGCGAACGCGCCCCTCATGCTCGCGCTGGAGCATCACCGTTACGTGATGAACGTGGGCAGTGTGGGGCAGCCGCGCGACGGAAACCCCGACGCGTCGTACGTGATCTTCGACGACGAAGCGAACTCCGTGCGCTTGATGCGGGTGCGCTACGATCGCGAGAAGGCCGCCGAGAAGATACTCAAGGCCGGGCTTCCGCCGGTGCTGGCGGAGCGTCTGCTCATCGGCTACTGATCGTCCTCAGCGAATTCCGGATGAAGCGTTCCTCCGAAAAGCGCCACTGGGACCGGTTCTGGGCCACGTCGCCGGGCATGCCGGACACGTACGCCAACGACGGCCGCCTCGTGGCGTATCTCGTCTCGCGCCTGGACGTGCGTGGCAGCCGTGTGCTGGAAGTGGGGGCGGGAACGGGGCGCGACAGCCTCGAACTCGCGTCGCGAGGCGCCGAGGTCTGGACGCTGGACTACTCCGACGAATCGCTTCGTTTGATCCGGGTCACGGCGGGGGAGCGTGTGCGGATCGTATGCGGTGACGCGCGCGCCCTTCCGTTCGGGAACGAGTCCTTCGACATCGTGTTCCATCAGGGGTTGCTGGAGCACTTCCGCCGGCCCCTCGAAATCCTGGCGGAGAATCACCGCGTGCTGCGCCGCGGCGGATGCCTCCTGGTGGACGTTCCCCAGCGATATCACTACTACACCGCCATGAAGCACGCTCTGATGGCTGCCGACAGGTGGTTCGCGGGCTGGGAAACCGAATTCAGCGCGGGCGAGCTGCGCGCGCTGATGGAGGAGGCGGGCTTCGCCGTGGAGGGATTCTACGGCGAGAATCTGTTTCCGCCCGTCTGGTACCGCGGTGTGCGGCGCGTCCTGCTCAAGACGGGTTTCCGCCTGCCCATGTTCCCGCTGTCGTCGCCGCGGCCGGCGCGGGCGCGCGCGGCCGCGCGGGACGCGGTTCCGCAGCGCATCCGTCTCGCGACTTCGATGGTGATCGGCTGTCTGGGGCGGAAGGCGCCGTGACCGACCGCCGGATGAATCTCGTCGCGGTCAACTGGCGGGACATCCGCAACCCGGAAGCGGGTGGTGCGGAAGTGCACCTGCACGAGATCCTGAAGCGCATGGCGGCGGACGGGCACGGGGTCACGCTGTTCGCGAGCGCGTTCCCAGGCGCCGTCGCCGCGGAAGACGTGGACGGCGTGCGTGTCGTCCGGCGCGGGAGGTGGTGGAACGCGAACTTCTCGCTCGCCTGGGCGGCGCGGGCTCATCTGCGAACGGCGGGTGCCGACCTGGTGATCGAGGACATCAACAAGATCCCGTTCTTCATGCCCCTCCTGACGCGCATACCGGTGGTTGCGGTGGTGCCGCACCTGTTCGGTGCGACGGTGTTCCGCGAGACCAACCCCGTGTTCGCGAGCTACGTGTACCTGTGGGAGAGGCTGATCCCCGCCGTGTACCGGCGCTGCCGGTTCGCGGTGATCTCGGCCAGCACCCGGGACGACCTGGTCGCGCGCGGCGTCCGGGCCGGGCAGATCGACGTCGTGCTGTGCGGGCTCGACCATGCGCGCTACCGTGTGCTTCCGGGCGTCGCGCGCGCTTCGCGTCCGACACTCGTCCATCTGGGGCGCGTAAGGAAGTACAAGGCCATCGACGTGGTGATCCGCGCGTTCGCGATCGTGCGCCGGTCGCTCGCCGACGCGGAACTCGTCGTCATCGGAGACGGACCGGAACTGCCGGCGCTGAAGAGGGAGGCGGCGCGCGCGGGACTCGGCGACTCGGTGCGCTTCACCGGGCGCATGGACGGCGAACAGATCGTCGAGATGCTGAACCGCTGTCACGTGGTGATCAACGCGAGTCCGAAGGAGGGGTGGGGGCTGACGGTGGTGGAGGCCAACGCGTGCGGCGCGCCGGTGGTGGGAAGCGACCGGCCCGGCCTGCGCGACTCGATCCGCCACGGCGAAACCGGCTTCCTCGTGCCGTACGGCGACGAAGAGGCGTTTGCGGACCGTGCGCTGGAACTGTTGCGCGATTCCGATCTGCGCGAGAGAATGGCCGCCGCGGCGCTCGCGTGGGCGGCGTCGCTCACCTGGGAGAGGACGGCGCGCGAAATGGCGGAACTGTTCGGCAGGGAGGCAGCCCAGTGAGCCGGGTTGAAGCGGGGATTCCGCGTGCCCGCGCGGGTGCTTCGGCGCTGCGCTGGGCCGTCAAGATCAGCGTCAGCGCGGCGCTGATGGCCTACCTGCTGCACAAGATCTCGCTCGATGATCTCGCGCATCTGCTGCGCACGATGAATCCGGCCCTGCTCGCCGCGGCCGGCGCGGTCTTCGTGACGAGCAACGTGGCGAGCTGGTTGCAGTGGCACGTGCTGCTCTCCACCAGCGGCATCCGCCCGGGGCGCGCCCGCACCTTCGGCTTCTACAACGTGGGGCTCTTCTTCAACAATTTCCTGCCCGCCAACATCGGCGGCGACGCGGTCAAAGTCTACGATGTGACGCGTCTGGGTGCGGGCGTCTATCAGGTGATCGCGGTCACACTGCTCGACCGGCTGCTCGGCGTGTTCAGCCTGTGCGTGCTCGCGGTCGTCGCCGACCTTCTCCTGATCAAGGAGTCGCCAGCCTTGTTCGCGCCCTACCTGGTCGTGTTCATCGCCTGCATGATCCCGGCCGTGGGATTCTACTTCCTGCGCCCGCTCGGTCATGCGCTGCGAAGGGCCGTGCTGCGCATCCGCCCGCTCGCCATCGACCGCCGGGTCACGTCCATCCTCGACCACCTCTCGCCCTTCAAGGGCCAGCGTGCGCTCGTGGCACGGCTGGTGGCGTTCTCGATGGGGATCCAGCTCCTGCGCGTGTTGACCCACGTGCTCGTGGGCCTGGCGATGGGGGTGAGCATCGACCGGGTGGTGTTCCTCCAGTTCTTCGTCTACGTGCCGCTTCTGAGCCTCGCCATGATCCCTCCCATCACCATCAACGGGCTTGGAGTCCGCGAGGGACTCGGTATCCTGCTCTTCGCGCAGGCGGGAATCGCCAGGACCGACGCCTTCGCCATGGAATTCGTCACGTACATCATCTCGGTGCTCGCGAGCCTGCTGGGGCTGGGCTTCTTCCTTGCCCGGCGGATGGGGGCGCCACCTTCTTTTCGCGCTTGATCGCCCGGCGGGCGTTCGGGTAGTTTCAACCCCGCGCGACGGCCGCCCGGGAACCAACCCGGGCGGTGTTGCATACAAGGTACATCCCGCGTTCCCGTGGCGCGTGGCCGGTTGGCGGACCGTTCCTCCGCCCGATAGCGATGATCCAATCGAACTCCGCGGCTCTCCCGGCGGCGACGCAACCCAACGGGAACTTCCGCCGTCTCTTCTGGGCCGGCGGTGTCCTGGCGTTCGTCGGGAGCCTGCTGCTCTACGCGCGGACCATGGAAGCCACGTCCAGCTTCTGGGACTCGGGGGAGTTCATCGCCTCGGCGCACATCCTGGGCGTTCCGCATTCGCCGGGCACCCCGCTCTACATTCTCGTCGCCAAGGTCGCCAGCCTGATTCCGTTCTGGTTCCTGTCGATCGCGCAGCGTGTCAACCTGCTCTCGGCGTTCGTCGGAGCGGCGGGGATCCTGTTCGTGTACGCGCTGGCTGTGCGCTTCTTCGACGACATGGCGGGGCAAAGCAAGTCCATGCCCGATGCGCTGGTGAGGATCGGCGGGGCCATGACGGGCGCGCTGTTCCTCGCATTCAGCGACAGCTACTGGACCAATTCGATCGAAGCCGAGGTCTACGGACTCAGCAACGCGTTCATGGGGTTCATGACCTGGCTCGCGATCAAGTGGGGCGACATGCCCAAGACGCCGCGCTCGACGTCGTTCATCTATCTGATCTTCTATCTCCTCGCGTTGAGCGTCGGTTTCCATCTGGGCACCGTTCTGGTCTTCTCGGGGATCTTCTTCTTCGTGCTGATGTCGAAGGACCGGCCGTTCTCGACGCTGGAGTGGCTGGTGGCAAGCGCGACGCTGGGCCTGTTCGTGGCGGACGCCACCATCTACCGGAACGGCGGGATCACCGTGTTCCTGCTCGGGGTGCTGGCCGTGACACTGATCTGGCTGTACTCCCGCGGGAAGCCCTTCGCGGCCGTGTGCGCGGGGCTCTTCGTGCTGGGGCTGTCGGTGCACCTGATGCTCCTGATCCGCTCGATGCACGAACCGGCCATCGACGAGGGAGATCCGGAGACGTGGCGCAACCTCTACGCGGTACTGCGGCGCGAGCAGTACCCGCCCACGAGCGTCGTCAGCCGCAAGGCCAGCTTCATATTCCAGCTGCAGCATTTCAACGGGTACTTCCAGGCCCAGTTCCAGATGTTCCAGGCCTACCTCGGACACCTGAACCTGGGCTCGCTGCTCCCCGTGGGGCTGGGAATCTGGGGCATCGTCGACCAGTACTCCAAGCACCGGAAGACGTTCGTGATGCTCTTCGTCACGCTGATGGTCATGAGCCTGGGGCTGGTCGTGTTCCTGAATTTCTCGGACAGCGAGGTGCGCGAGCGCGACTACTTCTACTCCCCGGCGTTCTACTACTTTGCGATCTACATCGGAATAGGCGCGGCGAGCGTTCTCAACGAAGTGCGCAACGTCTTCGCGCGCTCGGCGTACGCGCTTCCCGCGACGGCGGCCGCGGGCGCGTTGCTGGTGGCGCTTCCGTTCACGACGATGAAACAGCACTACGTCACCCACGACCGCTCGCAGAATCGCACCTGTTCCGAATACGCGCGCAACATGCTGGTGTGTCTCGAGCCGAACGCCATTCTCTTCACCAACGGCGACAACGATACGTTTCCGCTCTGGTACATACAGGAGGTGGAGGGTTATCGCAGGGACGTGCGCGTGGTGAACCTGAGCCTGCTCAATACGCCGTGGTACATCAAGCAGTGCCGCGACAACGAGCCGAAGGTTCCCATCGCGTGGAGCGACGAGCACATCGACGCGCTCACACCGGTTCCGTCGAAGGACGGCTGGCTGCTGGTCCGGGACATCGCCGCCGACCACATCCTGCGCACCAACCGTTTCGAGCGCCCGGTGTACTTCTCGGTGACGATTCCGAGCGCGACGTTCGCCCCGTATCGCGAGATCCTGGAGATGGAGGGGCTGGCGTACAAGGTTGTCCGGCGCCGGGGCGAGAACATGGTCAACGTGGAGAAGCTCGAGGACTGCATCGTGAACCAGTACACCTACGGCGGCATTCTCACCGCGGACTGGAAGCGCGACAGGAGCATCTATCTGCAACCATACGTGGAGCACCTGATCCAGAACTACGCAGCGGCGTTCGTGCAGCTCGCGTACGAGAAGCACAAACAGGGCGAGTACCAGAAGGCGTTGCACTACATGCAGGTGTCGGCGGAGATATCGCCCCAGCTCGAACCGGGGCGACAGCTGATGGGGCTGTACTACCTCGACGCGGGCGACACGGCGGGTGCGGTCGAATTCTACCGGGAGAGACTGCGTAGCGAGCCGGACAATCTGCAGTTGATGTACCGGCTTGCGGGGGTGTACGAGCGGTTGCGTGAATACGGCAAGGCGCTCGATCTCATCGATCCGATCCTGCTCCAGGATCCGGAAGGCCGCGATCTGGTGCTGATGGGATACACGATGTCGATACGGGGCGGCATGCTGGAACGCGCGCGCAGTTATCTCGCGGACTGGTTGAAGCGAAATCCCGATGACAAGGAGATCCGGGCGATGCTCGAGGACTTCGACCGGCAGGTCCGGCTGGAAGAGCCGGGGCCCTAGGCC
>CAZPUV010000086.1:0-1112 GCA_964589805.1 uncultured bacterium
CCTCGACGCGCGGATGCTGAATGAGGGTATAACAGCCGGCGAGGACGGCCGCAGCAGCGGCGAGAAGGCCGCACACCACGAGGCGGACGGGCCGGGGATGTCGCGTCGTTGTCATGTCCGGGGGCACCTGTTAGACTCAGTGCGTGAAAGTTACTAGGATCATGGGCCTTATGGCAAACGCACATTTCCGCACCCGGGTTGCACCGGTGATTGCGGTGTTCTTCGCCCTGCTGGCGCCGGGTGCCATTCAAGCGCAGAGTGGCGCGTGGCGGGTTCCCGAGGAGGGAGTGCTCGCGAGTTTCGCGCGCGGGGTTCTCCTGCTCGAGAGTGGCCAGGCCAACCGGGCCATCGAGCCGCTCGAAGAAGCGTGGCGGGCGAGCGGGCACGCGCCATCGGTGGGCGCGCGGCTGGCGGAAGCGTACTACGCGGTGCGCGACGCGGCCCGGGCGGAACTCGTCGCCGACGACGTACTCGAGACCGACCCGGTGCGCGAAGACGTCCTGCAGTTGAAGGCGCGCCTGTGCTACGCAAGGCGGGACGTGCGCGCGTCCATTGCCTACCTGGAGCGGGTTCGGTCCGTGCGACCCGCCTCCTTCGAGACCGAGCGCCTGCTTGCGAGCCTGTACGCGGAGGTCGGCGAGCGTGACAGGGCCATCCAGGCGCTGGAGCGCTGCGCGCGCCTCGAGCCGTCCATTCCACAGCTGCAGATTCTGCTCGGAGAGATGCTGGCCGAGGCGGGCCGAGGCGAGGAGGCGGAGGCGGCGTACAAGGCCGCGCTCGACATCGACCCGTATGATTCCCAGGCGCTGGAGGCATTGACGGATCACCTGCAGGGAGCCGGGCGGCTGGCGGATGCGTTGCCGTACCTCGAGCGCTTCGCGGCAAGCCCCGAAGCACGCGAGCCGGCGTTCCTGGCCCTCGCGGACGCGTACCTGCGTCTGGGCCGGGCCGGGGAGGGGGCGGAACTCCTGGAGAAACGCCGCGGGAGCGGCCGGCTTTCGCCCGAGGGGGAGATCCTGCTCGGCCGGCTCTACTACGAGTCCGGGCGTCACCGGGAAGCCATCGCAATCTTCGAACCGATGTTCGAGCACGCCGGGCGGAATGGCGAGCTG
>CAZPUV010000086.1:1122-9404 GCA_964589805.1 uncultured bacterium
TCCACCTCAAGGACGGTGATCCGGCGAGCGCGCGGAAGTACTTCGAGGCGGCGATCGAGTCGTCGCCGGACGACTACCGGGGCTATCTGGCTCTGTTCTTCGCCCAGTCGGAGGCGATGGCGGGGGAAGGGCAGCGTGTCGAGATGAGCGCCACTGACGCGGGCCGGCTCCTGCGGACCGCGTCGCCGCTCGTTCCCGGCGACGACTTCGACGCCAACTACGCGATGGGCATGGCGTTCTTGAGCGTCGACTCGCTGGCCTCGGCGCGGAGGCACCTCGCGCGCGCGAACGACATAAGAAAAGGCGACCGCGGCGCGCTGTTCAACCTGGCGGCCGTCGAAGAGAAGAGCGGCAACCTGGAATCGGCGCTGCGCAGCCTCGTGGAGCTGCACGCCATCGCTCCGGACGACGCGGCGGTGTGCAATTTCTACGGATATGTGCTCGCGCTTCTGGATCGCGATCTGGATCTGGCGGAAGAATTGATCCGCTCCGCGCTCGCGAAGGAGCCGGACAACGGGTACTTCACCGACAGCCTCGGCTGGGTGTACTATCAGCGCGGCGACTTCCGTGGCGCGGTGATCCAGCTCGAGCGCGCGATTCGGATCCTGGGCGAGGACGCCGTCGTACTCGAACACCTGGGCGATGCCTACGCCGCGCTATCCCGCTTCAAGGACGCCCTGACTGCCTACCGCCAGTCGGACCGTCTCCAGGATGAGAACCCCAAACTTCGTGAAAAGATACAGTCGACCGAGCGGCGTCTGCAGTAGCGCGCTCACGGCGCTCGTGATCGCGCTCGCCCTGTCGGGGTGCGGGCCGAAGGCCGTCGACACGACACGGGTCGTGCAGGGCGATCGAGCCTGCGTGGCACTCGACTCGCTGCTGGCGGGCTCCCTTCCGGAGCGACCGTGGGTACTCGCGGGTCGGGCGACCTTCGATGTCGAAGACTATCGTGTGCGCGGTCGCTACCGGATGACCGTTCACTCCCGCGAGGAGATTGCATTCGAGTTCGAAGGAACGATGCTGCTCGGCGGACACCGGGAGGATGTGGTGGTCTGGCTCAGCGGCGACACGCTGCGCGTGCTCGACCGCGAGGGGGGCGCTCTGTACGAGGGTGCCGCGGTCTCCGACCTCATCGAGCGCGGCACGGGCGCGAGGGGGGAGTGGGCGGGGGCGCTCCGCGCGGTCGCGGGATTCGCGCCGCGGTGCTCACAGCGCGCGGAGATTCGCGACGACGGCGAGCACGCGAGCGGCCTCATCGACGGCGGGGCGTTCGTGCTGAGCACGAGCGAGGGCAGGCTCGTACGTGCCTCGTGGCCGGACCCGACCGCAAGCCGCACCTACAGCGACCGGCTCGATGTCCGTTACGACTGGAACGGACCGGAGGCGCGCGCGCTGACCATCGGGCTGCCCGTGCGCGGGTGGCGGATTCGTTTAACGGTAGAATAATCAATATGTTACGCGGTTCGCTCGGCCGGCGCACGCCGCAGCGGGAACCCTGCCGCGGTCCGGCGGTATAAACGGGCGAACTTGCGCAAGGAGAACAGGTGTTCACGGACACGAGCCGCGACCGGGCCAGGTGGAAGGACCTCACGGATGAGGAGTTGATGCTCCGCGTCCAGGGAGGTGAGACGGACTGCTACGACATCCTCGTCGAGCGGTACAAGAACCGTCTGTTCAACTACCTGCTGCGGCTCACCGGAAACCGGGACGACGCCGAGGAGTTCGCGCAGGAGGCGCTGGTCAAGGCGTACATCCACGCGGACAAGTACAAGACGATCGCGAAGTTCTCGACGTGGTTGTACACGATCGCGACGAACCTGGTCCGGAACCGGGTCCGCTCACGGTCCCGCGCGCCGCAGATCGTGTCGCTCTGGTCGAAGGCGTTCGGAAACGGCGAGGAAGAACGCCTGATGGAAGTCCCGGATGTCCGGCGCAACCCGGAGGAGAAGATCAACGACGAGGAACTGAACGAGGCCATTACGACCGCGATCCAGCGGATCCCGGAGAAATACCGGACGAGCTTCGTGCTGCGCGAGATCAACGAGATGTCGTACGAGGAGATCGCGGCGGTCACCGGACTCAAGCTGGGAACAGTGCGGTCGCGGATCAATCGGGCGCGGAACCACTTTCGACAGCTGATAGCCCCTGTCCTTGAGAAGGGCGTCGATTTCTAGGAGGGATCGGCCCATGCATTGTCGTCGAGCTCAACATCTGCTGTTTGACTTCATCGATGGCCTGAGCAACGAGTTGCTCCGCGCCGAGCTGGATCGTCATCTCGGCGAGTGCCCGTCGTGCGAGAAGTTCGCCGACGAAATGACGCGTAGTCTCGCGCTCATCCGGCGCGCGCCCGCCGCGACACTCGACGCGAGTTTCAACTGGAAGGTCAGGCTCGGGATCCACCGGGAGCGCAACGCGATTCGCAACCGGGCGGCGCAGCCCGGATCCTGGGCGCGCGCGTGGAATCTGCGCTATGCCGCGGGTGCCGGTGTCGCCTTCGCCATCGTTCTCGCCGCGGGCACGATCCTGCACCGGAGCGGCGTCATCGAGTCCGGATCGCCGACGGCGCTGGTGCCGGCCCCGGTGGAGAAGAGAACCGCGCGCGAGGTCGCATCGCGTCCCGTGAGCCCGCTGACGGTGACGCCGAACCCGATCGTATCGCCCGGGCAGCTGGTCGCAAACGGGGGCGCTCGCTCGCCGCTGGCGGTTGCGAGCCCGCTGGGGGCGATCGACGATCCGTCCCGCTCCGAGGCCGTCGTCGACTCGCTGATCGAGCGCCAGCTCTTCGCGCTGCCGCCCGACGAGCAGATGAAGCTGCTCGAGCGCCGAATTCACAGGCTCCAGTCGCTGCTGAACAGCCGGCAGGCCGCTCCGCCCGGTCGGTAGACCCGTCGCGAACGGCGCGAAACCCGATCCGGCCGGCCCCGCTCCGGGGTGCGGCCGGATTTCTTTTTGCCCCTTCAGCCGACCGGGCGCTATTGTCCCGGAATGGGAGTGACGATGAGACGGGCAGCGTTTGTCTTCTCGATGACGACTCTTCTGGCGGCGGCAGGATGCCGGGAAGTGGCGTTTCCCCCCGCGGGCTCGTATTCCGAGGTCGATCTGATAGTCGACGGTGGACGCAACGGAGAGTGGGCGCCGTTGCTGATACCGCTCATCGCGGCGGAGCGCGACTACTTCGTCGGAACCGAACCCGTGTTCCGGATCATGTCGGTTGCCGCGGAGCCGGGTGTGGACCCGCCCACGGTGAAGAACATCGTCCTGTGCGGCGTGCTGGACGGGTCGACCGCGGTCGGCGGCCGGATCGCCCATCTGCTGGGCGAGGGCGGTGTGAAGCGCGTGTTGTCCGGCGAAGCCACGATACTCAAGCGCGAGAACGTGCCGCTGCCCGGTCAGCTGACACTGATCATCACCGCGGCGACCCCCGAGGCGCTGCGTGAGACGCTGCGCGAGCGCGCCGAGGAGATCCCGGAGGTCATCGACGCCAGTTGCCGCGAGCGACTTCGCCGCCACCTGCTCCAGCGGCGCCGCGCGGCGCTGAGCGAGGAACTGAGGAGGCGCTGGGGGTTCTTCATCGAGATTCCCACCGTCTACGAACTCTACAACGAAAGCGAAAACCCGCCCGGCGTGGAGCTGCACCGGGAGTCGCCGCCGCGGGTGCTGGGTGTGTTCTGGAAAGAATGGGAGCGTGCGCCGACACTCTACGACACCGACGCGCTCTTCGACTTCCGCGCGGACTACGTGCGGCGCCAGTACGACGGCGACCGCATGGAGCGTGACCGGGTGCGATACGCGTATGTCCGCTTCGGCGCCTACACCGCGGTCCGCATGAGCGGCTACTGGTACAACGACGAGTACTCGCTGGCCGGGGGCTACTTCGACACCTACTTCGTGTGGAGCGAGTCGGAGAAACTGTTGTGGGCGGTGGACTGCCTGGTCTACGCTCCGGGCCGGGAGAAGACCTCGCTCATCCGCGAACTCCACGCGGTGGCCGAGACGTTTCGATACGACTAGGAGCTGGCACGGATGGTGCAATGTACGGTTGACCACACCGACATCCGGCGGACGGGCGGACACGGGAAAGGCGCTGTAACCAAATGAGTTGTAACTTCCTGGCCGCGCCGCCAGCCGGTCCCCGGGGCAGGGCAGCCGCTCCGAGAGTATCCGCACGGTGCCGGGCGATGGACGGAGTCTCCCCATGACGCAGCCCTTCAAGACAGATCTCTCCGAACTCGACGAGCTGTTCGAGCGGTTTCGTCAGGCGCCGAAGAGCACCGCCTTCGCGCCACTGGCCGACGCCTGCCGCAAGGCGGGGATGATCGAGGAAGCCCTGGAGATCTGCAGGAAGGGGTTGGCCGCGAACCCGCGCTATGCGAGCGGGCACGTCGTCCACGGAAAATGCCTCTACGACGCGGGGGAGCCGGAACGGGCGGAGTCCGCTTTCGAGCGGGTTCTCGAGGTCGATGCCGACAACCTCGTGGCGCTGCGATTCCTGGGTGTGATTCTCGCCGAGCGCGGGGAGGGTGACGGGGCGCGCGCGTGTTTCGAGCACATCCTGGCGATCGACCCGGAGGACCGGGACATCGGCCGCCGGCTCGACGAACTCGCCGACGCGGGGGCGAATGACCGTCCGGTCATCGAAACCGGGATGAATGAGGAGGCGGCGGTGGCGGCCTCGGAGTCCCTGGACGAAGACGGGGAGGATTTCGAGGGCGAAGAGATCACGCTGGGAGGCGACGACGGTGTCACGACCGAAGAGATCGCCACGATGACGCTGGCGGAGATCTACGCGTCGCAGGGGTACACGGACCGGGCTCTGCGCATCTACCGGGAAGTGCTGCGCCGTCAGCCGGACCACGCGGACGTCCGCCGGAAGATCGAAGCGCTGGAGTCGCGTCGCACCTCGGAGGTCGAGCCCGGGCCGGAGCCCCGCGAGGTCGAAGCCCCGCCTTCGGACGCGGATCACAGCGAACCCGTACCGGCGGCACCCCGCCGCGAGGCGGCCGGAAACGGCGGGACGAACGACCGGATCGACACGGAGCGGAACTACGAGCAGTTCAAGCGCTGGCTCCGCAGCGTATCCGAGTGACGGACAGTCATCCAATCCGCTGAATTCAAATCAGTTAAAGCGCCGCCCCCCCCTCGGCCGACCCCAAGATAGTTCTGGAATCCCGCCCGCGGCGCGGTTAGAATCGCGGCGAGTTCATCTCGCCGGCTCATATAATAATCATCATATCAAGGAGATACAGGGATGGCCGACACCAGCGACATTCGCAACGGGTTGATCATGAACATGGACGGGGAGTACTGGTCGGTCCAGGAGTTCCTGCACGTCAAGCCGGGCAAGGGGGGGGCGTTCGTCCGTACGAAGATCAAGAATCTTCTCACCGGGCAGGTCAAGGACCAGACGTTCCGCTCGGGCGAGAAGATCCAGGAAGTGCGGGTGGTGCGACAGCCGTTCCAGTTTCTCTACGCGTCGGGCGGCTTTTACCACATGATGGACAAGACGACATACGAGCAGATCGAGATTCCAGAGGCCATGCTGGAGGACGTCAAGCTGTACCTGGCGGAGAACATGGATCTCAGCATTCTGATGGACGGCGAGAAGCCGCTCACGATCGAGTTGCCCAATTTCGTCGAGATGGAGATCAAGCAGTCGGAGCCCGGGGTGCGGGGTGACACGGCCCAGGGTGCCTCGAAGCCGGCCACGCTCACGTCGGGGCTGGTGGTGCAGGTGCCGCTGTTCGTCAACGAGGGCGATGTCATCCGCGTCGATACGCGCACGGGCAGGTACGTTACACGTGTCTAGGCGGCGCCGCCGGGGCGCCGGAATCGCGAGGGGGTGCAGATGCGCAAGCAGGAAATCGAAGAACTGATACGGCTCGTCGAAGAGAGCAAGATCAACGAACTCGAGGTGTCGCAGGGGCGGACCCGGATTCGCATATCCAAGGGAGGGACGGCCGTTCCGCACGCGCCCGCAGTGCCAGCGGCGCCCGCGCACGCGGCGGCGCCGCGACCCGCCGGAACCGGGGAGGTGATCAGCGAGGGAGGCGGCGAGGAGAATCTGGCATCAAACTTGAAACAGATCAAGTCACCAATGGTCGGCACGTTCTACCGGTCGCCCGCACCGGGCTCCGAGTCCTTCATCGACGTCGGCCAGGCCGTCGCCGTGGGCCAGACCGTCTGCATCGTCGAGGCGATGAAGTTGATGAACGAGATCGGTTCGGATTTCGCCGGGGTCATCCGGCGCGTCCTCACCGAGAACGGCCAGCCCGTGGAGTACGGTCAGCCACTGTTTCTCGTTGAAACGAAATAAGTTGCGCATTTGTGGAGGGCGCCGGGATGAACATCAAGCAGCTCCTCGAGAAGATGATCGAAATGGGGGCTTCCGACCTCCACATCAAGCCGGGCATTCCGCCCGTGGTCCGCGTCAATGGCAAACTGCAACGCACCGCCTTCCCGGCGCCGACGCCGCGCGAGATGGAAGAGGTCGCGCGGAAGATCCTCACTCCCCTCCAGCGCGAGAAGTTCGAGAGCACGCGTGAGGTCGATTTTGCATTCGGTGTCACCGGTCTTGCACGCTTCCGGGCCAATTTCTACGTGCAGCGCAGCTCGATCGTCATGGTGTTCCGGCACGTCCCGGTGAACATCAAGAAGGTCGACGAGCTGTCTCTGCCGCCCGTGATCTCGGAGCTGTCGCTCCTGCCGCGCGGCCTGATCCTGGTTACGGGAACGGTGGGCAGCGGCAAGTCCACGACGCTCGCCGCGATGCTTTCGACGATCAACCAGAACCTGAACGCGTCGATCATCACGATCGAGGACCCGATCGAGTTCCTCCACCGCGACGACAAGAGCATCGTCAACCAGCGCGAGGTGGGAAGCGATACCGCGTCGTTCCACGAGGCCCTGCGCCATATCCTGCGCCAGGACCCCAACGTGATCATGATCGGCGAGATCCGCGACGCCGAGACCATGGAGATCGCCCTCAAAGCGGCGGATACCGGGCACCTGGTTCTGAGCACGCTCCACACCGTCGACGCGCCGCAGACCATCAACCGCATCATCTCCTTCTTCCCGCCCCACCACCATCAGGAGATCCGATATCTCCTCGCGTCGACGCTGCAGGCAGTCGTATCGCAGCGCCTCGTGCGCCGCGCGGACGGCGGGGGACGGATACCCGCCGTCGAGGTGCTGGTCACCACGGGCACGGTGCGGGAATGTATCATCAACGCCGAGAAGACGCCGCTCCTGCACCAGGTCATGCGCGAAGGTGTCACCACGCACCAGATGCAGACGTTCGACCAGGCACTGATGAAGCTCTATCAGGAGGGCGTGGTCAGTCTGGACGACGCGCTTCGCGCGAGCTCGAAACCGCACGAACTGACGCTGCGCCTGAAGGGCATTCAGGCCACCAGCGACCAGTCGTGGAAGGGCTTCGAAACGAAAGCGGAAGAGCCGGCCGGCATGACCCGGACATAGTCCCGGCGGGGCCAAATCTGCATTAACAAGACGTCCCGCGCTGTGGTACGTTAGGGCCCATGTTCACGAAGATCCTCGTCGCGAACCGGGGCGAGATCGCGTTGCGCATCATGCGCGCGTGCCACGAGTTGGGGATCCGGACCGTCGCTGTGCACAGCGAGGCGGACATCGACTCGCTGCATGTGCGCTTTGCCGACGAAGCGGTCTGCATCGGACCCAATCCGCCCGGTCAGAGCTACCTCAACTTCAATCGCATCATTTCGGCGGCCGAGATCACGAGCGCCGAGGCCGTCCATCCCGGATACGGGTTTCTCTCCGAGAACTCGGAGTTCGCCGAGGCGGTGGTTTCGTGCGGGATCGGGTGGATCGGGCCGTCCCCGACCGTCATCGAGCGCATGGGCAACAAGTCCCTCGCGAAGGACACGATGCGGCAGGCCGGGGTCCCCGTGATTCCCGGGTCGGAGGGCGCGGTTGCCGACGAAGAAGAAGCCGTCGAGATCGCCGCGGAGATCGGCTACCCCGTGATCGTCAAGGCCGCCTCGGGTGGTGGCGGGCGGGGCATGCGCGTGGCCCGCGATCCGCAGGATCTGGCCAACGCGTATCTGATAGCGCGGGCCGAGGCGGAGAGCGCGTTCGGTGACCCGTCGGTGTACATCGAGAAGTACCTTGCCGCGCCGAGGCATGTGGAAGTGCAACTGCTGGCCGACACGCACGGCAACACGATCCATCTGGGCGAACGCGAATGCTCGATCCAGCGCCGGCACCAGAAGCTGATCGAGGAGTCGCCGTGTGTTGCGCTCAAGCCC
>CAZPUV010000087.1:0-9366 GCA_964589805.1 uncultured bacterium
CGAGGCGGGTCCGACGATGAAGCGCGAGGCGATGTCGGCGGCGCGGGAGGCGTCGAGCGACGCAACGTCGACGTGCGTCACGGGGCCCACACCCCGGCTCGGATGCGCGCCCGGAACGAGTTCGCCGACGGCTACGGGGCTGACCTGTCCCGGCGTCGGCCATGAGGAGTTGTTTCTGGGTTTCTCGCACGCGGCAACACCCATGACGAGTGTCGCGATAATTGCCAGAAGCAGGGGCCTCATTGCTTCCTCCTGGGAAGAACCGTGAGACCGCTCGGCAGCGACGGGCTCTCGTCTCCGGCCTCGGCATTCGAGGAGAGGGCGTCGGACATCACCAGCTGGGCGACCGAAGTGTCCATCAGCAGGGAGAGGTAGGCGGTACGAACCGCTCCCCAGCGGTCGTGAAGCGGGCAGGGCGTATCGTCCGTGCAGTTCTTCCCTCCGAATGCGCATTCTTTCCAGCGGGTCACGTCCTCGATCGACTCGACGACTTCGTGGAGCGAGATCTTGTCGGGACTGAGTGCCAGGCGGAAACCACCGCCCAGGCCCTTCTGGGATTCAACGAGACCGCGGCGCGACAGCTGAAGAAGGAGCTTGCCGAGGTAGTTGCGGGGCGCTCCCGTGGTCTCCGCGATGGCGGACGTGCCACAGTACTCACCCGGTGGAAGGCTTGCGAGAACGACGACGGCTCGGATGGCGTGCACACATGAACGGCTAAGCATTTTCGAACCTCCTGCTCGACATTTTTCTAATGCGCATATCAGGATATATATATCGCAATCTGCTGACAAGTGGAAAAATTCACAAGTCGAGACAATCGTCTAACTATATTTATAGCAGGGTGTTATAAAACCGGAAAACGCAGTAGCTACTGCGCCGGATGTATCTAGCGGCCGCGCTTGCGGCGGCCATGCGACGAACTCGCCGTGCTGCGCGCGCCTGAGCGGCGTGCTCTCGACGGACGCGAGAGACGGGCGGCCGCATCGACACCGAGGCGGTAACTGTCCGCCCCGAATCCGCTGATGATGCCGCGGCACGCGGTCGCGGTCACCGAGCGCGCCCGTTCGGCGCCGCGTGCGTGGAGGTTGGAGAGATGAACCTCCACGACGGGTAGAGCGACCCCGCGGACCGCATCGGCGATGGCGAGACTCGTGTGGGTGTACGCGCCGGGGTTCATGACGATCGCGGAGAAACCGGACTCTGCCGCCTGCTGGATCCGGTCGATGATCTCGCCCTCGTGGTTGGACTGAAACGATTCGATCTCGATGCCCTGCTCGTGGCCGTGGCGGACCAGCATGGAGTCGATCTCACGCAGTGTCTGCTTCCCGTAGATTTCGGGCTCTCGCGTTCCCAGCAGATTGAGATTGGGGCCGTGTATGACGAGAATCTTCATGTCGTTCGTTCCTTCCTGGTTCATTCCATCGCCGCAGCGATGAGTTCGTCAGGCGTCACATCGTCAAGCAGTCGAACGTCACCCGGGGCGACCGGGAGAACGAACGTCAGCCCCCCCGCGCGCCGCTTCTTGTCCAGGGCGATGGCCGCCGCGAGCGCATCGCGGTCGAGCCGTGGCATGGTCACGGGGAGTTCGCAGGCTTCGAGCATCCGCCGCGTCGACGCGAGGAAGTCGCGGGTCGCGGCGCCTCGTTTGATCGACAGCCGTATCGCGGCCAGCATTCCGAGCCCCACGGCCTCGCCGTGGAGCACGTTGCCGTAACCGGCCACCGCCTCGATGGCATGACCCATCGTGTGCCCGAGATTGAGCACGCGGCGCCGGCCCAGTTCATAGGGGTCCTTCTCCACGATCCTGGCCTTGACCCGGGCACATTCCGACACGCAGGTGTCGAGCAACTCCGGGTTGGCGACATCTCCTGGTGACTCAAGCCTGGCGCGGAGTTCTTCGAAGAGGGCGGGTGAACCGATGATGGCGGTCTTGATCACCTCTGCCATGCCGCTCGCCACCTGTCGCGGGGGAAGCGTCGAAAGCGTCTCGATGTCAGAAACGATCAGGAGCGGCTGGTGGACCGCGCCGATCAGGTTCTTCGCGCGCGGGTGATTGACGCCGACCTTTCCGCCGATGCTGGAATCCACCTGGGCGAGCAGCGTGGTGGGCACCTGCACCAGCGGCATGCCCCGCATGTAGGTTGCAGCGACGAACCCCGCGACGTCGCCGGTGACTCCGCCGCCCAGGGCGATCACGACTCCGTCCCGCGTGGCACCACCGTCGACGAGTTCGTAGAGGAGCCGCTCGGCCTGATCGACCGTCTTGGCCTCCTCCGCGTCATCCACCTCGATGAACTTGTTGTGCACGGCCGAAGCGTCCAGCACGGCCCGCACGCGCGCGCCGTAATGGCCCGCCACGCGCCGCGACGACAGCACGAACGCAGTTCCCGCCACCCCCAGCTCCCTCAGCCACGGTCCGAGCGCCGAGATGGCCCCGCGACCCACGATCACGCGGCACACGCGCGCCTCACCCGGACGCAGGGGATGACCGGGAACGGGCCGCACATCGGTTCGCAGGTGGATGATCGGCTCGTCGTGGCGCAAACTCTCGGCGATTTCGAAGGCGACTTCGACCGGTGTGCGATCGGTGGTGTCGATCCGCCACGCGACACGGCCGTATGCGGACCGGCGCTCTTCGAGCAGTCCGGCCACGTGGTCGCGCGTCGCCGCGGCGTTCGCGGCGACGGGCAGCCGGGGCCGCGCGGTTCCTTCGGTGCGCGCAACGATCGCGTCGACCGACGCCTCGAGCAGTACCATCCGGCCGAACGACTCCAGACGGCGGGCGTTTTCCTCTCGCAGCAGGATGCCTCCGCCCGTCGCGATCACGCCACCGCTCTTCATATTGAGAGTCGCGCAGACTTCGGTCTCCAGATTGCGGAAGTGCTCCTCGCCCTCTCGTTCGAAGATCTCGGCGACGGTCGCGCGGGCGCGGGACTCCACGAGTGCATCGGTATCGAAGAAAGGAACGCCGAGCGCCGGGGCGAGAAGCCGCCCCACGGCCGTCTTGCCCGTGCCCATGAAGCCGCACAGCACGACCACGGGGGGCGTCGCAACGTCCTCTCCGGCACCCGTCTTCCGTTGCGCGCGCGGCACGGTCACTTCTTGAACCTCGTGGAGACGGCGTCCATGACACGGTCGCGCGCGGCGATCGTGTCCTCGATGGTGTCGCCACCGAGTTTCTCCAGCACGGCGGCGAGGATCTCCCACGCGGCCACGGACTCGGCGATCACCGCCAGTACGGGAATGACACACACGTCGGACCGCACGTACGGGCTGTCACAGGTCTCCAGAGTCCGGATGTCGAAAGTCCTCGCCGGCCGGGGCGCGGTCGGAATCGGTTTGGCGTACAGGCGAACGACGATATCCTCGCCGTTGCTCATGCCGCCCTCGATTCCACCGGCGTGGTTGGTGGCGCGCACCACTTTTCCGCGGCGCACGCTCATCGCGTCGTGAGCGTCGACGCCCCGCGCGCGATGGGTGGAGAGCCCGTCGCCGATCTCCACCGCCTTGACGCTGTGGATGCTCATCATGGCTCCCGCCAGGCGGCCGTCGAGCTTGCGGTCCCACTCCACGTGACTCCCGGCGCCGGGGAACAGCCCGGTGGCGATGACCTCGACGCTTCCGCCGAGGGAGTTTCCCTCCGACTTCGCGCGCCGGATCTCCGCCGCCATCTTCCGGCCGGCCGCCGCGCTGGCGCAGTAGACCGGCGAGCGGTCGGCGCGCCGGCGGATCTCCGCGGGTGCGAGTGCCGGGCGTGGCGCGTCGATGTCTCCGATCGAAAGCACATGGCCGACGGTGTCGATGCCGAGTCGTTTGAGAAAAGCCTTTGCAATGGCGCCGATGGCGACGCGGGCCACGGTGCTCCGTGCGCTGGCGCGCTCCGACACCGGTGGAACCTCGTCGAAGCCGTACTTCATCATACCCGCGAAATCAGCGTGGCCGGGGCGGGGCACCGTTCCGAGCGCGCCGCCCGGTTTTCCCTGCACGGTGCGGGCGAGGTTGGGAAGGTGGATGCCGATGGGCGCGCCCGTGGTCTTGCCGCCCCAGATACCGCCGAGCAGTGTCACGGCGTCCTTCTCGACCTTCTGACGGCTGCTGCGGCCGTACGCCTTGCGACGCCGCGCCAGCTCGCGCTGGATCACCCGCTCGTCGATCCGCACACCGGCGGGAAGCCCCTCGACGATCCCAAGGAGGCCTTCACCGTGCGAATCTCCCGCGGTCAGAAAGCGAATTCCCATCAGTTCATTCTCCTGCCTGTCGGGGGTTCGGCACGCGAAAATTCTTCGACGGCTTCCGCCATCTCCTTGATGTCGAACCCGTGATCGGTCCAGATGCGGAAGCTCTCCGATGCCTGCGCGACGAGAAGCGCGATACCGCCCAGGGTGTTGGCTCCCGCACGCCGCGCCGACTCCAGGAACACGGTCTGACGCGGGAGATAAACGAAGACGAAGAACGTCTGGGCAGGCCGGATCCAGGACGGATTCTCGATGAGGTCACCGGCCCCGCTCCCCTCCATGCCGATAGGCGTTGCGTTGATCACGACGTCGGCTTCGTGGAAAGCGTCCCGCCTCTGCGCGGGCTCACCACCTCCGATCTTCAGCACCTCCACGCCCTGCTCCGGAAACGCGTATCGGAATCTCTCGAGTACGAGCGGCGCATTGTCCGCTGAACGCACCATGAAGGTGACGTGTTCGGCGCCGCGTTCCAGCAGGCCGTAGGCCGCGGCGCGCGCGGACCCGCCCATGCCGTAGATCAGTGCGCGCGTGCCCCCGAGTGCGATGTCGGCGAACGTTTCCAGCGCCATCGCGGTGCCGGGAGCGTCGGAGTTGAATCCCTGTACCTCGTCGTCGAAGAACATGACCGTGTTCACCGCGTTGATCACTTCCGCCTCCGACGCTATCGCGTCGATATGGTAGAGGATTTCCTCCTTGTACGGATACGTGACGTTGAGCCCGGCGATTCCCAGCGCTCCGAGCCCCGCCACCGACGCCTGCAGGCGCTCCGGCTTCACTCCGAACGCCACGTACATTGCGTCCAGCCCGAGGATTTCAAACGCCCGGTTCATGATGAACGGCGACAGGCTGTGCGCGACGGGGTTGCCAATCAACCCGAACAGAAGGGTATTGCCGGCGGAGGCCACGTGTTCTCCTAACGAATGAGCGTCCTCAAGTCGTTGTAGAAACCCGGATACGAGATGTCCACCACGTCCGCGCCTTCGATCTCCGTCGCGCCTTCTGCGATCATGCCCGCCACGGTCATCGCCATGGCGATGCGGTGGTCGCCGCACGACGACACCGGGGCGCCGCGCAACGGAGCGGGACCGTGCACGAGGAGACCGTCGTCGAGCGATTCGATGCGCGCACCCATGGCGCGGAGGTTGGTGACGATGGCTTCGATTCGATCGGATTCCTTGTGACGCAGCTCGGATGCGCCGTGGATCGTCGTCGTGCCGTGTGCCTGGGTCGCGAGGACTGCCAGGATCGGAATCTCGTCGATGATCGACGCGACGGTCTCCGCATCGTTGATTTCGACGCCCGTCAACGCGGACGACCGGACGGTGAGATCTCCCGCCGCCTCGCAGCCCCCGTGGTCGGCTTCGACCTCGATATCGCCGCCCATGGAGCGGAACACGGTGAGGATCCCCGTCCGCCGCGGATTGATTCCGGTGAACGGAAGATGCACGCGCGAGTCCGGCAAGGCGAGCGCCGCGGCGATGAAGAAAGCAGCCGAGGAGATGTCGCCGGGGACCGTCACGTGCGTCCCCTCCGGTCGCGCGCCGCCGCGAATCGTGATCCGCTTCCCGTCGCGAACGACCGCGACGCCCATGGCCTCGAGCAGGATCTCGGTGTGATCGCGCGTTGGCACCGGCTCGATCACCGTCGTGTCACCCTCCGCGAACAGTCCCGCGATCAGCAGCGCCGACTTCACCTGCGCGCTGGCCACCGGGAGTTCGTACTCGATCCCATGGAGCGATCCGCCCTCCACCACGGCGGGTAACGTGCCCCCGTTCGAAAGCGTGATGCGCGCACCCATGCGCGTGAGCGGGTCCGCCACGCGGCCCATCGGGCGCCGGCGCAGCGACGTATCGCCATCGATGCGGCAGCGGACGGCCCGGCCCGCGGCCAGGCCCGCCAGCAGTCGCGCGGTGGTGCCGGAGTTGCCGGCGTCGATGTCGAAGTTCTCCAGCAGCGCGTTGGACAGGACGATTGTGCCGCCGTCCGGCATCGATTCGACGAAGCAGCCCATGGCGCGGAGCGCGGCGGCTGTGCTGCGGACGTCCCCGGCGTCCGACAGCCCGTCGATCGTCTGTTTTCCCCTCGCAGCCGCGCCGAGGATCAGCGCGCGATGCGAAATCGACTTGTCCCCGGGAACCTTGACAATGCCCTCCAGTCGCCGGGCGTTCTCTACGATTCGCTTCATGGTAAGGAGTCCGCCCGTCGTCCGCGGCGGCCGGCGGTGGTCACTTTGGTTCGTGGAGCGGACGGCCCGTTGCGGTCGCGATGGCACGAACGCCAGACATCATCTCTTTGAACATGTCGAGCGACAGACTCTGCACGCCGTCGCACCATGCGATCTCAGGGCAGGGGTGCACTTCCACGATGATTCCGTCCGCACCCGCGGCGACCGCCGCCAGGGCCAGCGGAGCCACGAACTCCGTGTGACCGGCGGCGTGGCTCGGGTCCACGATGATCGGAAGATGGGAGTTGCGCTTGATCACCGGTACCGCCGAGATGTCCAGAGTGTTGCGCGTCGCCTTCTCGAACGTGCGGATCCCGCGCTCGCAGAGAATCACCTGCTGGTTTCCGTTGGAAAGCACGTACTCGGCGGCCATCAGCAGTTCCTCCACCGTGGACATCATGCCGCGCTTCAGGAGCACCGGCTTGCGGATCTTGCCCACGGCCTCCAGCAGGGAGTAATTCTGCATGTTGCGCGCGCCGATCTGGAGAATGTCGGCGTACTCGCTGACGAGTGGCACGAGCTCCGGCGAGATGACCTCGGTGACGATCGGCAGCCCGGTTTCGCGCTTCGCCGCGAGCAGGATGCGGAGTCCTTCCTCGCCGAGGCCCTGAAAGCTGTACGGGGACGTTCGCGGCTTGAACGCGCCGCCGCGCAGAATCGACGCGCCGCCGGCCTTTACCGCGCGGGCGGCGGTGAGCACCTGGTCGCGGTTCTCCACCGCGCACGGCCCGGCCATGACGACGAACTCGGGTCCGCCGACGGCTACGCCGTTCACGTTGACCACTGTATTCTGCGGCTTGAATTCGCGGCTCACCATCTTGTAGGCCTTCGTGATGGGAACCACCTGCTCGACACCGCCCGCGTTCTCGAGCTCCGTGAAATCGGCGTCCTGGCGGGCGTCGGCCACACCGATGATGGTGCGATCCGCGCCGCGCGTGGGATGGGGCTTGTAGCCCATGGCCTCGAGTGTCTTGATGACGCTCGAGATGTCGGACATCGATGCGTCCGGTTTCATGACCACGATCATTGATGTGTTCTCCTGATTATGACCGGTTGGACGAGAAGCGCGATGTTGCTTCGCGTGGCGACCCCGCCTCCCGCAGGAGGCGATGATACCACTAGTCTTCCCCCCGGTCGAGCGCGCGCCTCACGGACGCCAGAAAGTCGCCCACGCGGCGCCCCGAGCCACCTGGATCCCCTTCGGCCACCAGCCTCACAAGCCGACTTCCGATGATCACGCCGTCGGCGTGGCCCGCCACCGCCCGGGCCTGGTCCGCGTCCGCGATGCCGAAACCGACGTAGATCGGCGTGTCGGTGGCGGCGCGCACCCGCGCGGTGAGCGCGGCCAGATCGGCGGCGACCGCATCACGCGTTCCCGTCACACCGGTCAGCGAGACCACGTACACGAAACCCTCGGATGCGGTTGCCACCATGCGGATCCGTTCGTCGCCCGACGTGGGTGCCACGAGATCGATGTAGGCGAGTCCGGCGTTACGCATCGGGCCGCGGAACGCGGCCGATTCTTCGAACGAAACATCGGGCAGGATCACGCCGCGCACCCCCGCGTCCGCCGCGGCACTCGCGAATGTTTCGACGCCCATGCGCAGGATCGGGTTCACGTAGCTCATCGCGACCAGTGGCGTGTCGAGGCCTGCCGCGAGCTTCGCGATGATTGACAGCGCGTGTCGAAGCGACATGCCGCCGGCGAGGGCCGCGGTGGATGAAGTCTGTATGACCGGTCCGTCCGCGATCGGATCCGAGAAGGGGATTCCGATCTCGATCACGTCGGCGCCCGCGTCCGAGGCCGCGCGTACGATGTCTCGAAACGCGTTCTCGTCGGGGTAGCCGGCGGTCAGGAACGCCACCAGGGCCTTCCGCCGTCGCGCGCGCAGGGCGTTCGTATGTTCCCGGAGGTGGTTCATCCGCGCAGTCCCCGGACGGTTTCGATGTCCTTGTCGCCGCGGCCGGAAAGATTCACGACGACGAGGGCTCCGGTGCGATTCACGCTTGCGAAGTGTCGGCGCACGAATGCCAGCGCATGCGCGGATTCGAGCGCCGGGAGGATGCCTTCGGTTCGCGCGAGAGTTTCGAACGCACCGAGCGCCTCGTCGTCAGAGGCGCGCTCGTAGACGACGCGACCTGTGTCCTTGAGCGCGCTGTGTTCGGGGCCGACCCCTGGATAGTCGAGGCCGGCGGAGATGGAATGGGCGGGACTCACCTGCCCGTCCTCATCCTGGAGCAGGTAGCTGAAGGCGCCGTGCAGCACGCCGGGGCGGCCCTGCGACAGCGTGGCCGAGTGTCCCGCGCTGGAACCGCCGCCTTCCACACCGAACAGTCGAACGTCGTCCTCGAGAAACGCGTGGAAGATGCCCAGGGCGTTGGATCCTCCGCCGACACACGCGACGACGTCGGTGGGGAGGCGGCCTTCCGTCTCGAGAATCTGTGCGCGGGTCTCGCGTCCGATCACGGACTGGAAATCGCGCACGATCGTGGGATAGGGATGCGGTCCCACGGTCGATCCGATGATGTAATGCGTGTCGCGCACGTTCGTCACCCAGTCACGGATGGTCTCGTTGGTGGCGTCCTTGAGGGTGCGCGTTCCAGACGTCACCGGGACGACCGTCGCGCCCAGCAGTTCCATGCGCAGCACGTTGGGACGCTGGCGCGCCATGTCCACCTCTCCCATGTAGACGGCACACGACATGCCGAAGCGCGCAGCGACCGTCGCGGCCGCCACACCGTGCTGGCCCGCCCCCGTCTCCGCGACGATCCGCGTCTTGCCCATGCGGCGCGCGAGCAGCGCCTGTCCGATGCAGTTGTTGATCTTGTGCGCGCCGGTATGGTTGAGATCCTCGCGCTTGAGGTACACGCGTGTGGCGCCGCCGAGGTTTTCCGAAAAGCGCTCGG
>CAZPUV010000088.1:0-9276 GCA_964589805.1 uncultured bacterium
GGCGGCCCGTGCGGAGCGGCGACGTGGTCGAATCCGGGGGCGAGGGCGACACGATCCAGGTGGTCGCGATCGTCACCGACGAGAACGCCCTGCGCGACTTCGATCTCGAGATCGACGGCGAGGACCTGACCGATTCGCTCAGGGTGGCCGCGCTGGTCGATCCCGGGATTCCGCGCGCGCGCCAGTATCGCCTGAGCTTCAGCCACAAGCTCCGGCCGCGCAACTACGACATCGTGCTGCGGGCCTACCAGGCGCCGGACACGCTGGCAGGGAAGTACCATCTGACGGCCGAATTCAAGTTGCGCGTCGAGTCGGGCATCGTGGTCTCCGTGGACGGTCGCACCATCACGAGCGGTGCGTCCGTTCCGGCCACGGGGAAGTACCGGATCGACCTCACCTTCCCGGTGGTCGTACCGTACGGCGCCATCGCCATCGCGATCGACGACGAACCGGTGGCGGACGCGTCGGTCTTCCGCCCCGGTCCCGAGGACTCGCTCCGCTGGTCGGCGACGTTCCGGCGAACGCTCAGGCCCGGCAGACACGTCCTCGAGGTGCGGGCGGGGGCGATCGAGTTCATGTACATTCTCGTGGTGAGCGATGCATCCGGCCTCCACAACGTGATCAACTACCCCAATCCGTTCCGTGACGAAGGTACGAGCATCGTCTTCACCAACGACGTGGAGATAGCGAAGGGAACGATCGACATCTTCACCGCCAGCGGCAAGCGCATCCGGCGCCTCGATATCCCGCCGCGGGCCCGTTTCCCGGGCCAGAGCGCCGTCTTCTGGGACGGCCGCGACGGCGCGGGCGAGCGGGTGGCGAACGGCACCTACCTCTACGTCATCCGCATCGAACAGCGGGTGGGATCCAGCACCTTCCGGGGCAAGATGGCACGCATCGAGTAGCCGGATTTCTCTTTGTCCCGTTTTTGCCCCCTCTGTTAGACTCCGGCCGCGCCCCGGCGCCGTGCCATGACCCGATCCAACGAACTTTTCGAGGAACTGAGCCGGCTCACGACCGAGCAGCGGAACCCGAACACGCGGGAGATCGATCTCGCCGCGACGGAGCGCGTGCTCGAGTTGATGAACGACGAAGATCGTCGCGTCGCCGACGCCGTGCGCCCGGCGCTCGCGGACGTGGCGCGCGCGGTCGACCTGGTGACGCTCGCCTTCCGCAACGG
The DNA here is from genome assembly GCA_964589805.1 of uncultured bacterium. Lineage (GTDB taxonomy): Bacteria > Krumholzibacteriota > Krumholzibacteriia > WVZY01 > JAKEHA01 > JAKEHA01. Next base: position 1,181 of record CAZPUV010000088.1, read on the forward strand.
CGGACGGCTCTTCTATGCGGGCGCGGGCACGAGTGGCCGCCTCGGCATCCTCGACGCGGCGGAATGTCCCCCGACCTTCGGCGTGGACCCGACGATGGTGCAGGGGATGATCGCGGGAGGCCCCGACACGGTCTTCCGTTCCCGCGAGGGCGTAGAGGACCAGGAGAGCGCGGGTGCGCGAGACGTGGCCGCGCACGGTGTGGCGGACGGCGACGCGCTCGTGGGGATCACCGCGAGCCGGCGCACGCCCTACGTCATCGGAGCGCTTGCGGAGGCGCGCCGCCGCGGGGCACGGACCGTCCTGCTCCGCTGCAACGAGGGCCCGGCGCCCGAAGTCGACGTAGTGATCACGGTGATTCCGGGGCCGGAGGCGATCACCGGCTCCACGCGGCTCAAGGCGGGAACCGCGCAGAAGATGGTGCTCAACATGATCACGACCGCGAGCATGGTGAAGCTCGGCAAGGTCTACGAGAACCTGATGGTCGACGTCCGCCCCAACAGCGCCAAGCTGATCGAACGTGGCAAGGGGATCGTCATGATGCTCACCGAACTCTCCTATGAAGAGGCCGCGCGCGTCTACGAATCGGCCGGGCGCAACGTGAAGACGGCGATCGTGATGCAGCGCCGCGGCGTGGACCGCGGCGAGGCCGAACGCCTGCTGGCGGCCGCCAACGGGTTCCTCGCCCGGGCGCTGGGAGAGCGGGAATGACGCCGTTGCGGGCACGGAGAGGCGTTGTCGCCTGCGCTCTCACGTTCGCGCTCGCGCTGTGCGCGTGCGGCCGGAAGTCCGAGAACGTCATCCATTTCTGGCAGTTCTGGGACCTCGCCGTGATCGAACCGATCGTGGCGGAGTTCGAGGCGCAGAACCCGGGCATCGACGTCCGGGTCGAGCAGCTCACCTGGAAGAGCGGGCTCGAGAAGATCCAGGCCGCGGTCGCTTCCGGTACGCAACCGGATCTGTGCGAACTCGGCTCGACGTGGCTGCCGCGCTTCAGCTACGAGGGAGTCCTCGAGGATCTGACACCGATCTACGAAGCCGAACGCGACAGTTTCCTGATGTGGGAGAGCGCGCTCCGGGACGGCCGTGCGTACGGGCTGCCGTGGGTGCAGGGGTCGCGCGTGCTGTTCCTGAACCGCGAGTTGTTCCGCCGGGCGGGGCTCGACCCCGACCACGCCCCGGAGACGTGGGACGAACTGCTCGATGCGGCGCAGAAGATGTCGACCCTGGGAACGGGCATCTACGGTTTCGGACAGAACATCGGCGAGCGCTACGTGCTGTACAAGAAGTTCATGGCGTTCGCCTGGGGGAACGGGGGGGACGTGTTCGACGAGCACGGGAACATCGTCGTCAACAGCCCCGAGATGATCGAGGCCCTCGAGTTCTATCTGAAACTCGCGCCGTATTCCCTGCAGGAGAAGCAGGAGGTGCTCGACCAGTACTTCAAGACCGGCCGGCTGGGCATGCAGATCTCGGGGGCGTGGAACATCAGGAACTACCGGCTGGAGGCGCCCAAACTCGATTACGCCGTCGCACTCGTCCCCCGGCCGTCCGCCGACCGCGGTACGCACACGAGTTTCGCGGGTGCGGAGATGCTCGTCGTATTCCGCGGATCCCCCCGCAAGGAGATGGCGATCAAACTCGCGCGTTTCCTGCAGTCCTACCCGCAGGCGCGCGCCGTTTCGCTGGCGGCCGGGAGCGTGTTTCCGGCGTCCAGGGAGACGCTGCGTGATTCCACGTTCACGGCGGACCCGCGCGTGCGCGTATTCGTCGAACAGGCGTTCACCAGCCGCACACCGCCCGCGCACCCGGGCTGGATCGAAATGGAGGAAGTGATCGATCGCGCGGTGGAGGAGTCGCTCTACGGGCGCCGCGCGCCGCGGTGGTGCCTCAACGATGCCGCAGAACAGATCGCGGTCATCGCCCGCCGCTTCGAGGGGAGATAGGTGTCGCGGCGGCTCCCGCTGTCTCCGGTGTTCTGGTTCCTCCTCCCGTGGGCGGTCATCTACGGCGCGTTCTTCGTCTTCCCCTTCGTCTTCTCCTTCGTGCTCGGCTTCCTGCAGTACAACCCGCTGAACGTGGCCGGAACCCGCTTCGTCGGGGCGGACAACGTGGTGCGGATGGTGCGCGACGCGGAGTTTCACGGCGCGCTTCGCAACACGCTGGTATTCGTGCTGGGCACGGTCCCGGTGACGACCGCCCTGGCGCTGGCGCTGGCCTGGCTGCTGCGGGGCCGGGTGCCGGTGAAGGACGCGTTCAAGGTGGCGATGTTCCTGCCGTCGATCCTGTCCATGGTGGTAATCGCGCTGGTGTTCAAGCTGTTCTACGCGCCCGGCGGGGCGCTCAACGAGGCGCTGGCGAGGATCGGCATCGCGGGACACGGTTGGCTCACCGACCCGCGTACCGCGCTTCCCGCCATCATGGCCATGGACGTGTGGGCGGCCGTCGGCTACTACGCGCTCGTGCTCCACGCCGCGCTCACGTCGATACCGGATTCACTCTACGAAGCGGCGGAACTGGAGGGCGCGGGATCGTGGGCGACGTTCCGGCACGTGACGTTCCCGCTGCTCAAGCCGGCGATCGGGTTCGTCCTCGTGATCAATTCGATCCGGTCGTTCCAGGTCTTCGTCGAAGTGCTCGTCATGACGCAGGGCGGGCCGCTCGGAGCAACGAACACGCTGGTCATGATGCTCTACGATACGGCCTTTCGCCGGCTGGACTACGGATACGCAAGCGTCATCGCCTACGCGGTGTTCATACTCTCCGGGATCTTCTCGCTGGTCGCCATGCGCCGCATGCGCTCGCAGACGGCGTCGGGGCCGAAAGGCGTGGCGGCGTGATCCGGATCCTGAAGTGGACCGGCCTCGTGGCCGTGCTCGCAAGCATGACGTATCCGCTGGCGTGGATGATCGCGGTGTCGCTGCGCACGGCGGACGGGCTCAGCCTGCGCTACTACGGCGAGGTCTGGCAGGCGGGACCGTTCGATCGCTACTTCATCAACAGCCTCGTCGTGGCGGTGGTTGTGCTGGCGGGCAACCTCGTCTTCTGCACCATGGCCGGCTACGCGTTCGCGCGCTACCGGATCCGGGGCGGGAAGTTGTTCTTCCTGCTGGTTCTGTCGACGATCATGCTGCCCAAACAGGTTATCCTGGTGCCGCTCTACATCCTCATGCAGAAGATGGGGATGATCGACACCTACTGGGCGCTCACGCTCCCGTTTCTGGTGGACCCGTTCAACATATTCCTGATCCGGCAGTACCTCCTCGGCATTCCCACGGACTGCGAGGAGGCGGCGCGCATCGACGGAGCGGGGGAGTTCACCATCCTGTTCCGCGTGGTGTTCCCCATGCTCAAGCCCGTGCTGGCGGTGGTGGCCATCCACACCTGTCTCACGAACTGGAATTCGTTCCTGTTCCCGTTTATACTCACGAACAGCACGGACATGCGAACGCTTCCCGTCGGCCTGGCGCTGCTCTCGCAGGGCGCGCACAGCGTCGACTGGGGCCACCTGATGGCCGGGGCCGTGATATCGGCGCTGCCGGTGGTGGCCGCGTTTCTCGTCTTTCAACGACGCATCATCGGCGGACTCACCGCCGGAATGTCGAAGTAGTCCTCGTCGCGTCCCCGGGAGTGTGATCTCGAGCATGTGGCCAACGCTCGGTGGCAGGCAGCGCTTCACGGCGGTCGGATTGATGTCCGGCACGTCGATGGACGGCGTGGATGCCGCGCTGGTCGCGATGGACGCCGATCCGCTGCGGCCCCGCGTGGAGCTGCTCGGGTTCGTATCGGCGGCCTACCCCGAGGAACTCCGCGACTCGCTGGTCGAGTTCGCGATCGGCGCGCAGATCACGGCGGAAGAAGTGGCCATACTGCAGACGAGCGTCGCGGTGGCATTCGCGTCCGCGTTCTTCGACGTCTGCCGCAGCGCGAACACCGACCCGCGCACGATCGACTTCATCGGCTCGCACGGTCAGACGGTGGCGCACGTGCCGCCCGGCGCCGGGGGATCGATCGCGGGATCGCTCCAGCTCGGACCGCCGTCGATGATCGCCGCCCTCACCGGCATCACCACGGTGGGCGATTTTCGCGGCGGTGACATCGCGCTCGGCGGTCAGGGGGCGCCGCTGGCGCCCTACTGCGACTACATGCTCCGGCGCGGCGAACACGGCGGCCGCGTCATCCTGAACCTGGGCGGGATCGCGAATCTCACCTACCTTCCCGCCACGGGCAATCTCGACGACGTGGTGGCGTTCGACGCCGGTCCGGGCAACATGGTGACCGACGCGCTCTTTCGCGCGCTCTTCCCGGGGCGCGGCGATTTCGACGAGGACGGGACGCGCGCGCGTGCGGGACGCGCGTCGGACGAGGTGTGCGAGCTCATGCTGCGGCACCCGTTCTTCGCGACGTCACCGCCCCGGTCCGCCGGCCACCGCGAGTTCGGACCCCGGTTCGCGTGGACGCTCAAGAGCGCGGCCGAAGCCCGCGGGCTCTCGCGCGAGGATACGATGGCGACCGCGACGCTGCTCACCGTGCGCGCCGTGGCGGACGCGATCCGGCGTTTCATTCCCGCGGACGGAGTCGCCGAGCTGTTCGTCACCGGGGGCGGGGCGCGCAACCGCGCCATGACCGATGCGCTGGCGGTCGAGCTGCCGGATTCGCCGGTGCGCACCATCGATGAACTCGGTGTTCCGGCGGAGGCCAAGGAGGCCGTCGACTTCGCGTTCCTGGCGCGCGAAGCACTCCTGGGGCGCACGAACGTCGTGCGACCGGTCACCGGGGCGTCGCGCGCACTCGTCCTGGGAACCATCGCGAGAGGCTGACCATGATTCGTCGTTGTCGCTGGATGATCGTCGTCGCGCTGCTGGTCGCGGGGTGCGCCGGCCCGCGCCCCGGTGCTCCCGTTCCGGGCACGAAGGGGCGGGAGCCCGTGATCCGCGTGCTGGTGCTGTCGACCGGCGCGCAGGCCACGGTTGCCACCACGGGCGCGTTCCGCGTCACGTCGCTCGGAGCGATGCTCCTCTCCAGCGCGCAGGGCGGGACCGTGACGTTGCAGCGCAACGGGCGTTCGCTGCAGGTGCGCATCGACGGGACCGGGCTCGCGGCCGCGTCGGACAGCGACATCGTGATCGAGCCGTCGGGTTCCGCGGTGTCGGTGGGCGGGGTGTGGTACTCCGGCTCCGTGCGCGCCCGGGCCGGCACGGCCGGCGATCTGCAGCTGATCAACGACCTCGGACTCGAGAGCTACCTCGAGGGGGTCGTGCCGCACGAGATCGGAGACCCGGGCGCCGATGCCTACGCCGCGGTGCAGGCGCAGGCGATCGCGGCGCGGACCTATGCGCTCTCGCGCATGCGCGCCAACCGGGAGCGCGGATACGACGTGGAGGCGGGCGTGGCCGATCAGGTCTACAGGGGACGCGAGCGGGAGAGCCGGCTGGCGTCGGCCGCCGTTCGCGACACGCGCGGTGTCGTGCTTTCCTTCAACGGGGAGCTGTGCGAGACTTACTACAGCGCGACCTGCGGGGGGCACACGTCCGACATCCGCACGGTGTGGCCGGATCGGAGAAGCTGGCCGTATCTCCACGGCGGCCTCGACCGCCCCGCGGCCGGCGGAGAGAGCTTCTGCGCCGCCGCCCGCAACTTCCGCTGGCGGTATTCGTTCTCCGGGCGCAGGTTGGGAGAGACGATCCGGCAGACGATCCCGGCGACGCTGGGCGTTGCCGCCGATCGCGTCGGTGACCTCGTCGACGTTCGCGTGGCCGGGCGCACGGCCTCGGGACGCGTGCGCCGCCTCGACATCGTGACCTCCAGGGAAACGTTCCAGGTGGAGGCGGACCGCATCCGCCGGGTCGTCATGCTCGATGTCCAGCGGGGAAGGATCCTCCCGAGCACGCTCTTCGACGTGGAAACCGTCATGAGCGGCGGGCGGGTGGGGCGCGTGAGCTTCGTCGGGGGCGGCAACGGGCACGGGGTCGGAATGTGCCAGAACGGCGCTCTGGGAATGGCGCGGCGCGGCTACTCGTACGCGATGATCCTGAGTCACTATTACCCGGGCGGGACCGCGGGACCTGCCTACTGAAAGACCCCAGGGAAACCATGGAAAAAGAGCACGACGTTCTCACCCCGGAAATCCGCTTCCATCTTATCCGCAAGATGGAGCGGCACAAGGTGATCGCGCTCTCGGGTCCGCGACTGCTGCCGCACGAGCGCAAGTATCTCGAGTTCCACAGCGTGGCGGGTGTGATCCTCTTCTCCCGCAACATCGAGAGTCTCTCCCAGGTGAGCGAACTCATCGGCTCGATCACCGCGAGCCTGGATCGGGACGGCATCCCGCCCCTGGTGATGGCCGACCACGAGGGCGACTTCGTGTCCGAACTCCGGCAGGTGATCGGCGTGCCGCCGTCGCTGCTCGCGATCGCCGCGTCCGGCGACCTGGACCTCGCCGCGGAAGTGGCGTACGAAACCGGCGTCGCCATGAAGAAGATGGGTGTGAACACCGTGCTGGCGCCGGTGGCGGACTGCTACTTCGAACGAGGGAGCGCCATCACGGGCCTGCGCTCGTTCGGCGCCGGTCCCGAGCGGGTGGCGATGCTGGTGGAGCAGAGCATCGCGGGCTTCCGCGAAGCCGGGGTCCTGTGCTGCGCCAAGCACTTCCCGGGACACGGTTCCACGCCGGAGGATTCGCACGAGACACTCCCCGAGGTGGGGAAGTCCCACGAAGAACTCGCCGCCGCCGACCTGGTGCCGTTCCGCGCCGCCGTGGAGGCGGGCGCGGACATGATCATGATGTCGCACATCGCGTATCCGATGGGACGCGAGGAACTCGTGCCGGCGAGTTTCGATTCGCGGATCATCCGCACACTGCTCCGCGGCGAACTCGGATACGCCGGAGTCGTGATCACCGACGCGCTGGAAATGGCCGCCGCGCGCTGGTACACGGCCGAGCGCTCGGGGATGGTGTCGGGAGGAAACGAGCGCTCGCTGCTCGCCGGCGCCGATCTGCTCCTGCACACGCGTCCCATTCCCGAGCAGGTGCAGGTGGAGCACGGCTCGGAGCCGGTGATGTCGCTCAACGTCATGGAGACGATCGTCCGCACCCTCGAGAAGATCGTCGACCGCGACCGCATCGACGAGAAGCTCGCGGAGGCCGCAGCCGGGAGCGAACCGCTGCGCAACGTTCTCTCGATTCTGAACGAGTCGTCCGCGCGCGTCACCGCGCTTCGCGAACGCGCGGCCGATCCGCGCGCGTCGGCGCGGCCCTCCGGCGGCGGCAAGGTGATCGAACTCAACGCCTATCCGTCCGTGCCCGCCGTCTACCGGACCGCGGCCGAGCGCGGCGTCAGCGCCTGGACCGACTGGAACCGCTTCGAATCGCTCGACGCGGGTTCGTACTGTCTGGTCATCCCCGTGGAATGGTCGCCGGGAGAATCGCTGAAACGGCAGGACGTCGCCGGTTTCCTCGACGTGATATGCCGCCACTTCCCCCGCTGGCAGCGAGCGCCGCTGATCGCGGGCTTCGAACTCGACGCGGAGGGACAGATGCGCCCCGTGCTCCAGCGCGAGCGAGCGACCGTGGTCGACGCCGCGCGATTCTCCGGCGAGGCCGGGGCGCTGCCGTCGATCGAGGGGAGCGATATCGTGTTCGTCGTGTCGGCCCGGGGCACCCCCTCGGAGGAATTCTCCATCGGGCTCTCCGCGCTGGCCGACACGTACCGCCCGATCGTGGTCGTCCTGACCGGATGGATCGTCGACGACTGGATTCCGGAAGGAACACCCGTGCTGGCCTCGCTCGGTGCCTCCACGCAGGTCGCGGCGGCGGTGGCCCAGGTTCTCGCGGGCACGGCCGTGCCCGAGGGCTCCCTCGAGGGGCTCCTCCCGCGCTGAACACGCGCGGGGCGCGGAGGCGAGACGGTGAAATCGCCTTAACGCGTTGAAAAGGCGTCCGGTAGGGGATTGACAGCCCGCCCGCCCGGTGCTACGGTATGTGCCCGCGCGGGCGTTCCGAAGGGGCGCTCGTTCGTGTATTGCCGGGGTCGTAGTTCAGTTGGTTAGAACGCCGGCCTGTCACGCCGGAGGTCGCGAGTTCGAGTCTCGTCGGCCC
>CAZPUV010000089.1:0-9251 GCA_964589805.1 uncultured bacterium
TCCGGACCTCCGTCCGATCTGGTGTGAGAACAGAGTCTAGCACACACATTCCGGGCCCACCAAACGCGTTTTGCGGCTCCGGATTACCTTAATCGGCCGACGGGAAGGGTGGAAAGCCCGTCCTTCGCAAAACCGACCCACAACCGTTCCCCGTCCACGACCAGGTCGGTGATCTCACCCCCACCGATCCCGTCGCGCGCCCGCAGCCACGTCGTCCCGCGTGCGCTCGCCACCCCGATGCCCTCGGTGGACCCCAGGTAGGCGGTTCCCGCGCCGTCGAAGGCGATCGCGGTCAGCCTGCCCTCGAGCGAATTCTGCGCCCCCGGCACGAGATACGCAAGCCCCTGGCGGCGCCAGACGTCGGCCGCGTTGTCGAACACGAACAGGCTCGTTCCCGTCACGGCCACCCACTCCCCGGCCGGGCTGCGCTCCAGATCCACGACCGTGTCGCTCGAGTCGATTCCAGCGAAACGCTCGATGCCTCCATCGGCACATCGCACCGGAATCCCCGCACCGATCGCCCACGTGCCCCCGGGCGCGCTGCGTACATCGAGTATCCCGCGCCCGTCCATGGTTTCCGAACCCCGCGCCATCCGCAACCAGATGTCTCCGTCGTAGCGGTAGATCGCGCCGGAACGCATCCCCACCCAGAGGGCGCCATCGGCGTCGAAACGGGCCGCGCTGAACGACGGGTCGTTCTCGATCACATCGGGTCGCATGTCGGTCCAGCCGGCTGCGTCCCGCTCCCGAACCGTCCAGCGCCCCGCGGCGATCACCGCCCCCGATGGTGAGATCGCAACCACCCGGGCGTCCGCCGGCGCGTTTTCGACCACCACCCGCCGGGCCTGCTCGTCCGCCAGAACCAGCCGCCCGCCGCTCACAAACCACGCGGAGCCGCGGCCATCGGGCGCGATCGCCTCGGCGCGCGGCGCGGGAAGCCCGCCGCCGAGATCCACGTGCATGGCCGCTCCGCGCTCCAGTGCAAGGACCACGCCGTCGCGCGACCCCGCGAATGCCCCCGCGCCGTCCGCCACCACGACGTCCCAGTTGCCGGCGAGACCTGCGCCCGGCTCGAAGGTGGCGTGTGCCCACCGATTCGCCCGGCGGCGAACGATCCACCCGTTGCCCGCCGCCCACAGCGTTCCGTCGACGCCCACGGAGATCGCGTGCGCGTCGCCGAGCGGGACGTCGGGCGGACTCACCACGCGGGTCGCGCGGCCGCCCTCGAAACGATAGACGCCGTGCCGCGCGACCAGCACGTACATCGCCGCACCCTCGCCCGGGGACAGCTGGCGGACTTCGCCGCGCGGAAGCCCCGCGCCCGCCTGGTACCACGCGAACGTGGTGTCGCCGATCTGCGCGCACAGTCCGGCGTTGGTGGCGAAATAACGGCGTCCATCCCGTGCGTCCCTCACATCGAACACGATGTCGTCGATGAGCGAGTCCCGGCGGGTGATCGCGTAGCCGCCGCCGCGCGCGATGACGCCGGCGCCGTGTCCGAGCGATGCGACGAGAACGTCGCGACTCCGACCGATGCTCAGGCTGTGGGTTCGCGCCAGCGGGACGGCCGCGAGCGGTCCCGGCGCACGCGGTGTGAACACGCGAACCTCGCGGTCGAGGAACAGCGCCAGTCCGTCGTCGGTCGCCACGAACACGCTGTCCCCCGTCGACACAATGGCGCGCACCGATGCGGACGGCAGGCGCGGGCCGGCGCCGACCCGCTCGATCAGCGAGCCGTCCCGGATGTCGACGATGAAGAGCCCCGCGGCGGTCCCCACCCACAGGGCGTCGCCGACGTGACACATCGCGCGGACTTCGGGCGCTGGATCCACGTGCCAGGCCCCCGGGATGCCGTCCGCGCCCGCGGCGGTCCCGGCCGCCAAAAGACACGCCGCGGCCAGCACAACGGGTTTCCCCTTTGCGATCGAGCGGGCGTTGGATAGCCTCCGGTTTCGAGCGCCGCAGCGGGCACGAGAGAGGAAGTCGAGGATGCGCGTCAGTTTCATCGCCAATCCAACCGCCGGGCGCGGCCGCACGCGCCGCATGGTGGAAGAGTTCGCGCGCGCCGTTCCCGCCGGCAGCCGCCTGTTGTGGACGCAAGGTCCGGGCCATGCCGTCGAGCTCGCACGCGGCGCCGCACGCGACACCGACGTCGTGTGTGTCGTGGGCGGCGACGGAACCGTCAGCGAGGTCGTCAACGGACTCATGCCCCGGCCGGTGCCCATTGTCGTCGTTCCGACCGGATCCGGCAACGATTTCGCGTCGATGGTGGATTCTCCCTCGACCGCCGCCGAACTGGCCGGTGCGATCGAAGGCGGCATGGGTCGTCGGCTGGACGTGATCGATTGCGGTGAGCGCTTCTGCGCCAACAGCATCGGAATCGGTTTCGAAGCGCTCGTCACCTTCCACAGCCTCTCCATCCGGCGGCTGCGCGGACTGCCGCTCTACCTGCTGGCCGTGGTGAAGGCGCTCGCCGCGTACGAGAGCATCCGCTATTCGATCACGATCGACGCGGGGGAGCCGGTCGAAGGCAACTTCCTGCTCGTCTCGGCGGCCAACGGCCCGCGGGCGGGCGGCGGGTTCTATCTCAACCCGGGCGCCCGCGCCGACGACGGGCTGATCGACGTGCTCACCGCCTCGCGCATGCCGCGACTGCGCATGCTGGCCATCCTGCCGCGTACACTCCGCGGCGCGCATACGAAGAGCCGGGGACTCGCATTCCACCGCGGCGCGCGGGTGAGGATAGAGTCGCGCGAGCCGTTTCCCCTGCACATCGACGGCGAATACCTGGGGCGCCGCGGCGCACCGCTCGAGCTCTCGGTGATCCCGCGCTGCCTGCCGGTCCTGTGCAGAAAAAGAGACGGCGCCGGTTCAACCGCGGCGCCGCTGGAAAGAATTCTCTAGGGCTCGGTGGCTTCAGGGATCCCGCGTGGGAACCATGCGCGAACCCGGCGCACCGGAAACCCCGGCGCTCATCGAACGGTAGGGCGACACGCGGTACCCGATCCAGCCGGGAACCCCGTGCTCTCCGCCGACAAAGACGCTGGTGTCCTCGATGCGCCGTCGTTCGTCTTCCGACCAGGGGCCGAGAAACAGGTCGATGACCCTCGCACTGTCCAGCACGAGATCGATGCCCGCACCGCGTACGTACTCGCCGAGACGGTGGTTGCGCAGCGCGGCGAACGCCTCGCTGTTCACCTTGCCGTCGAGGTTCACCACGTTGCGCTCGGAAAGGTACCCGATGGCGCCGCCCTGGAATACCCCGATGGTATCGGACGCGTCGGTATGCGTGGCTATCCAGCGGGCCGCGTCGTAGAAGCCGTACACGCGGGTCGTCCGGTACGCGCTCGTGTAGCACATGAAGAGCAGCGCCGCCGCGTACACGCCACCCGCCGCCAGGGCCGCCCTCCGCGCCGGCAGCGGGCGCGAACGGAACCAGACGATGAGGTCGTCGATGACGAACCCGGTGAACAATGCGCCGATGAGGTACACCGGGTAATAGTAGCGAAGGTAGAAGAACATCCCGAACACGTATGTCGAGTACGCCGCGACGAGCATCACCGCAAGGAGCAGCAGGAAGTCGAACTCGCGCGCCGCGCGTCCGCGCTCGGACCGGCGTCGCCGGAACCACCACACCGCGAACCCGAGCAACGCCGCCACCTCGACCAGGTTTGCGACGCCCGACACGGCCCCTCGAGCCGGCACGCGTTCGGCGAGCTTCTGCATCGCGCGGAAGAACGGGTGCAGCGCGGGAATGACCTTGAGCGTTTCCATCGAACTCGACAGGTGCCCGCCCACGAATTCCGCGTTGGGCCCGTCGTGCATCAACGACCCGTCACCCAGATTGAAGAACGGCGCGTAGGCCAGGGAGAGAAACCGCGTGGCGCGCCCGCTCTCCGGTATCGGCAGGCCCACCGCCAGCGTTCCGTACGTGAGCCACGGCAGGCAGACGAGCAACGCCACCCCGACCGCCGTGGCGAAGTTCCGGCGCCAGCGTACGGCCCCGCGCGCTCGGAGCACGAGCAGGTAGTCGAGGCTCATGGCCAGCGCGAGAAGCCCGAGGTCGGCGCGGGCCAGGAAGGCCGTGCCGAGGAGCGCGCCCATCGCCACGAACCGCCTGCGCGGCGGGTCCGTCACGCCGCGGATCCGCTCCAGGTAATAGGTCACCGAACTGACCAGCATGAACAGCGCCAGCGCGGTCTCGAGTCCGTTCGCCGCCTGCCGCGTCACGATGGGAGAGAAAGCCCAGGCCGCCATGGCAACCAGGGCCGCCACCTCGCTGACCCTGCGCACGAGAAGCCGGTAGAGAAGGTATGCGGTCGCAACCGTGAACATGGAGAGCATCACGAGTGCGAGGTGCACGGGGAGGGCGGCACTGTGGCCGGCGACGAGGAAGATGGGGACCAGCAGCCCGACGTACAGGGGCTGGAAACCGTTGGTCAGGTGCACACCGTCGAACGTGGGACCGATCCCGGCCGCGATGTTCTTCGCGATCTGGAAGGCGTAGAAGCTGTCGTCGTAGAGAAAGCCGTTACGGGCGAGCGTGCCGAAATCCAGCACGGCGACCGACAAATGAACGGCGGCCGTCGCCGCGAGGACGACGATGAGTCCCGGATTTGGACGTTTCAAGGGAGGAGCCGTTACCAGTTGTTCCCGATGTCAACCTCTCGCGTAAAATCGTTGATTTATCGTGTGTTATAGTACCCGAAAGTCCCGCGTCGTGTCAATCGGCGCGCCCGTTCTGCGTAACACCCGGCCGGAAACGGGCTTAGCCCCCTGGCGTCCCCGCCGCGCCGCGCGAACGCCGGCGGGTGTTGCCGGCGCCGGTCCGATCGGCTATCGTCACGCGCTCGCGCCCGGACGGCGCGGCGCCCGTGCGGCCGGAACCGCGCGGGGGGCCGCTGAGCATTCATCCGTCACAACCCCGGCGCCGGCGGTAATCACGTGGGTCCCTCTCGCAGCGTTGTCGTGGCGGCATATCTCGGGGCCTGCCTCATCTGGGGTTCCACCTGGATGGTCATCAAGGTCGGGCTGCGCGGTGCCCCGCCGCTCACCGGCATCGCCGTCCGCATGACCATCGCCGCCGCGATCGTGGTCGCGATCCTGCGTGCGCGACGGATCGCGCTCCCGAGGGAACGGCGCTTCTTCTGGATCGGCATCTTCCTCGGTTTCTTTCACATCGTGCTGCCCTACACACTCGTCTATTACGGTGAGCAGTACATCTCGTCGGGCCTCGCCGCCGTTCTCTTTGCAGCCATGCCGCTGGTCGTGGGTCTCATCGCGCGTGTAACGCTCGGCGAAATCCTCACGGCGCGCAAGATCGCCGGCATCGTGGCCGGCATGGCGGGCGTGGCCGTGATCTTCATGGACAGCCTGCACGTCGGCCGCAGCGAGGCGCTCGGGGCCCTGCTGGTCACGGGCAGCATGCTCACCGCCGCAGTGGGGTCGGTCGCCACCAAACGTTATGCGTACGGATACAACCCGGTGGCCTCGTTGCTGCTTCCCTTCACGGTGGGGGCCGTCGCAACGTGGGTGCTGGCACTCGCGTTCGAGCGCGTCGACCCCATGGCATTCGACGCGACCACGTGGGCCACGATCCTGTACCTCGCCGCGGCCGGGTCCGTGACGGCGTTCGCCCTGTTCTTCTTCATCATCCAGCACATGGAGGTGACCGTCGTCTCCTATCAGACGTTCATCATCCCCATCATCGCGGTGATTCTCGGGGGCGTGTTCCTCGGCGAGAGCATCTCGCCGCGCGTGGCCCTGGGAGCGGCGATGATCCTCGCGGGGGTCTCCCTGGCCACGATATTCTCGCCTCGCGCCAGGGCACGCCGTGCGCCCGTCCGCCCGGGGATGCCATGACGACGCAGGGCGAGTCCATCGCGCGTGCGATCGAGGTACTCCGCGTTGCCCGGAGCGTCGTGGTCACCACCGGGGCCGGCATGTCGAAGGAGAGCGGTGTGGCGACGTTCCGCGACGCGCCCAGCGCGCTGTGGGCCAACTACAATCCCGAGGACCTGGCGACGCGGGCCGGCTTCGCGCGCAACCCCGCGATGGTGTGGCGCTGGTACGCGGAGCGGCGGGCGACGATTGCGAAGACGAAACCGCACGCCGGCCACGTGGCGATTGCGCGCATGCAACGTTTCTTCGACGGGTTCCTCCTGGTCACCCAGAACATCGACAACCTCCACACCGAAGCCGGGTCCCCGGACGTCGTGGAGTTGCACGGGAACATCTTCCGTTTCAAGTGCTTCGACCGGGAGCACCCGGCGCGGGATCTGGCGCCCGGCGGCGGCGAACCACCCCGCTGCGCGTGCGGCTCGTTCCTGCGGCCCGACGTGGTCTGGTTCGGCGAGATGCTCGACCCCGACCACCTCGAACGTGTCTACGCGGCCCTCGTCCACTGCGACGTGGTCCTGGTCGTGGGAACGTCGGGGCTGGTGTATCCGGCGGCGGGCATTCCGGCGGCGGGGCGGGCGGCGGGCGCGAGCGTCATCGAAGTCAATCCGGAGGAGACACCGGTCACGGAGATCGCGGATGTGTTCGTTCGTGCCCCCGCGGGAGAAGCCCTGCCGGCCATCGCGGATGGAATCGCGCGCCACCGGCGCTCCCGCCAAACGGATTGACCCGCGGACGCGCGCGGGGGATAATCGAAACGACGCACGCCGGAACGCCGGAGAGCGCTCCAACGAGCCCCCCCGGCACCGGAACGATTCTTCTCCTGCTGTCCGAGGTTCAATCGGTCTTGAGCAATGCCTTCCGTTCGAGCGCCCGATCGTTGTGTGCCGCCGCGTGCCTCCTCGCCGTCTCCGTCCCGGCGTTCGGGCAACTCGTCGCCCGTTTCGAAGTGCGCGAGAGCGTGATATCGCCCGACGGCGACGGCAAGCAGGATTCCACCCGGGTGCGTTACGCACTGGCGGACACCGCGCTCGCGGTGAGCGTGGTGGTGTTCGCCGCCGATTCGACCACACCCGTCGACACCCTGCGCTCCCCGGCGCCGGACGTCCCCCCCGCGGTTCGCGACCTGTACTGGAAGGGCAGGCGCTGGGACGGAACCGCCGCCCCCGAGGGCGCGTACGTGGTCACCCTGAGGGCGACCGGCAAGTCATTCCCCGACACGTTGATCCGCCTGCCCGTCTTCGTCGATCTGACCCCGCCCACCGTGCAGATCCTCGGCGTGTCGCCGAATCCCTACGCGCCCGGGCTCGCCGGAAGCCCGCCCGGAGCCGGGATTTCCCACGTGATCGGAAACACGTCGCCCGTGGCACCGGGGCGCGTCGCCGACCAGCTCAAGATCGAGTTGTTCAACCCGTCGGGTACGATTCTGGCGTCGCCCGATCTCACCACGACACCGCCGTTCGCAGGCGCGGGCGGATCGTACGTCACGACCTGGACCGCATCGGCCGACGCGACGTCGCTCCCCGACGGAGAGTATCGCGCGACGATCACGGTGAGCGACGCGGGCGGTTACACCGCAAGATCGAATTACCACTTCGAGGTGGACACGAAGGACCCCTCCATCCGGGTTACGAGCCTTGCGGAGAACGCGCGCCTGCGCGTGGTTCCGGACAGCGCCCGCGGAAGCGCCTTCGACGCCCGCGGCGTGGACTCGCTCTACGCCGCCTATCCGTCCGGGCCCTTTCAGCGCGTCACCTCCGCGACGGTTCGCAACGATTCGCTCGTGTTCTCGGTTCCGCTGGCGGACTCGGTCGCCGCCGAGGGGCCGTTCGCGCTACGTTTCCGAGCCGTGGACGGGGTGGGGCGCACCGGACGCTACACGTTCACGATCACGTACGACATCTCGGCGCCGGCGGCGCCGGTTCTCGACTCCTTCGACGGCGCGTGGCGAACCGTGATCTTCCCGCTCTCGGGAACCGCCGACAACGGGGGCGACGCCGCGTCGGTGGTGCGCATCCTGCGCAACGGCACCCAGGTCGACTCCGTCGCGACCGTGCTGTCGAAACGGTTCACGGTGAACGTGCCCCTCGTCGTCGGGCGCAACGATCTGGTCGCCGTGCAGCGGGACGGCGCGGGCAACCTCGGCGCCCCCTCGAACCGCGTGACCGTGACGTTCAAGTCGTCGGCCGGGCTGTTCTTCCCGGTGCCGTTCGCGCCGGGGGGCAGGTTCAACGTGAACGCCGACCGCGTCGCGGCCTCCGTGACGCTGCGAGTGTTCGACGTGGCCGGAGACCTCGTCACGTTCTTCGATGACGAGACGGCCCGGCAACATTACGTCTTCGCGTGGGACGGGCGGAACAGCAGCGGGGTGAACGTGCGGCGCGGGCCGCTGGTTGCCGTGGCCAGCATCGACTACGGCGATGGAACGCGCGACGTGTTCAGGGAAGTCTTCCTTTTCGACTCGAACCGATGATGAAGCAACTCACCGTCGCATCGATCGTACTTCTCGTCCTCGCCGGGTCCGTGGGCGAAGCGCGCGCGGAGTCGTCCACCGGCGGCGCGTTCATCATCCCCGGCTACGGCGCGCGGGCCGCGGGCATGGCGGGCGCGGTCAGCGCGGTGATCGACGACGAAGGGGCGCTCGACTGGAACCCCGCGCGCATCGCGCTCGCGCGGCGCGGCGCCGGCGCCTCCTACGTCCGTCTCGTTCCCGGCGCCTCGCTGAACCAGACCCAGCTCGCCTTCGTGATGCCGCTGTCGGATCCCGAACGCGGCGTTGCCAGGCATGCCGCCGGGGCGATGTTCACCAACCTGTCCGCCGACATCGCGGGCATCGAGTCCTATACCGAGAATCACCTGCGGGTGGCGTACGCGATCACGCCCCAGCCGGTGGTCAGCCTCGCCATCGGGGGACAGTTCTTCTTCTCGCAGAGCGGGGTGTCGGGCTTCGACGCGTGGGGATCGAGTGTTGATTTCGCCGGCCGCGTGTCGCTCAGTGAGCACTGGGACTTCGGCGTCGTCGGCCGGGATCTCTTTTCGCGCTACACCTTCGACGACGGCCGCGACTCGCAGAAGGAGATGAGCGTCGTCATCGGACTCGCCACCCGGCAGATTCCGATGCTCGTGCTCTCTGCGGACGCCGTGCGCCAGTACTCATCCTGGAAGCGGGTCATGCTCGGCGCCGAGTCCGACTACATCCTCTCACACCTGGCCGTGCGGGCCGGGATGACCTTCCACGCCGCGGGCGAGTCGCGCGCCACGCCGTCGTTCGGCGCCAGCCTGCGCGCGTTCGACGGTCGCGCTGTTCTCCACTATGGAGCGATTCTCGACGATGAAGAGGCGTTCGGAACCAC
>CAZPUV010000090.1:0-1189 GCA_964589805.1 uncultured bacterium
GCGGCGCCGCTCCGCCCCGGCGTGTTCGGCGCCGGCGGTCTCGACGCGCCAGGTCGCGCCGAGCGCGCGGATCACGAGCGACCCGGCCACGGCAACCACGTGCGTGCGCACGCTCACTCGGGCCTCCCACCGATCAGTTCCATCGCAATTTCCGCCACACGCGCAGCACCCTGCCCACCACCCAGCATGCGCCGCAGGTCGCGGAAACGCCCGCGCATGGCCGCGCGCCCCGGCCCGTCGGCCAGCAGCGCACAAACCGCGTCCGTGATGGACGCCGGTCGCGCCGCCGCCTGGACGAATTCCGGTGCGACCCGCTCACCGAGGAGCACGTTGACGAGCCCGACGTGCGGGATCTTGACGAGTCGCTTCGCCAGCGCGTAGTTGAGCGCGCTCGTTCGGTAGACGATCACCAGGGGTGTTTCGAAGAGCGCGCACTGCAGGGTGGCCGTCCCCGACGCAACCATGGCCACGCGGGCGCGAGCGATCACGTCCGCGGCGTCGTCCGCGACATCGATATCGAGCGGTGTCCCCCGCAACGCCCGTTCGTAGGCCGCGGGCCGCACCACCGGGCTGCGCGCGAGCCGGAAGCGGGTGCCGGGCGCCCGCGCGGCGATACCGGCCGCCGATTCGATCAGGAGCGGGAGCATCTGGCGCACCTCCGACTCCCTGCTCCCCGGAAGGAGGGCCACGCAGTCACGGTCGGTGTCCGGAACCGGATCCGGGAGATCGTGGTCGACCACGAACGGATGACCGACGAATTCCGCGACAACCCCGGCCTCTTCGTAGAGGCGGGACTCGAAGGGCAGCACCACGGCCATGCGGTCCACCGTGCGCCGTATCGCGTCCATGCGTCCGGCGCCCCAGGCCCATATCTGCGGCGATATATAGTAGAGAACCGGCACGCCGCGGGCGCGGGCGCGGGCGCACAGCCGCAGGTTGAGGCCGGGGTAATCCACGGGGATGAACAGATCCGCGCCGTCGATGAGGCGGCGCATGGCCCGTTCGAGTCGCAGGAAGCGCGGCAGTCCCGCCAGCACGCCGGTGAAACCGATGACCGCGAAGTCCCGGTGATGGAATCGCACGTCCATCCCGGCCGCGGGGGGGCGGGGGCGCGCCCGGCCCACCCCGCCCCCCCCCCGCCGCCCGGCCCGCCGCGCGGGCCCCCCGCGCCCCGCGGGCCGGTCGCCGG
>CAZPUV010000090.1:1199-9208 GCA_964589805.1 uncultured bacterium
CGGCGGGCCGCGGCCGACCGGTCGCCCGCCATTCCGACGACGCGCGCACCCGGCAGCAGTTCACGCAGCGCGGCGACCACGCGCGCCGCGTGCATGTCGCCGGAGAGTTCGCCCGCGCACAGCACGATGGTACGGGACCGCTCCGGCGCCACGGCTACATCCGCGCGGAACCGACGCGCTCCACGATCTCCGCGGCGAGGCGGAGCGCCCGCAGCCCGTCCTCGCCCGTCACCGGCGGCTCCGATCGCTCCGCGACCGCGCGCCGGAATGCGCCGAGTTCCTTCGCGAGCGGCTCCTGGCCGTCGCCACGGAACTGCTCCACGGTCACGAAGTCCGCGAGCACCGGCGGTGACGCGGTCGAGCCCGACTGCAGATCCGCCATCCGGGCGTCGAACTTCCCGCTCTTCCGGTAGTGCGTCACGGACGCGCCAAGGAGGTCGATCGAGTAGTAGCCGGTGGTGGAGAAGACGCGCACCTTGCGCATCGGCTGCGCCGTGACCCGGCTCGCGGTCACGTTGGCGACACAACCGTCCTCGTACTCCAGTCTCGCGTTCACGATGTCGGGTTCCTTCGTCAGGAGGGCCGCACCCTTGGCGCGGATGTCGACGGGCCAGCCGCCGACCAGCAACCCCAGGAGATCGAGGTCGTGGATCATCAGGTCCATCACCACGGAGACATCCGTTCCTCGCGGCGTAAACGGCGCCAGACGGTGGACCTCGACGAACATGGGGCGGCCGATTCCGGGCAGCACGGCCTCGAGCGCGCCGTTGAAGCGCTCGATGTGCCCCACCTGCAGGATGCGTCCGGCCGCGCGCGCGGCGCGGACCACCTTCTCACCGTCGTCCACTCGCGCGGTGATCGGCTTTTCGATGAACAGGTCGCACCCGGCTTCGATCGCCTTCAGCGCCACGTCGGCGTGTGCCGACGTGCTGGTGACGATGCTGACCGCGTCCACGGACGCGAGCAGCGCTTCCAGCGACGAGAACGCCTCGGCGCCGAATTCATCCGCCACCGCCCGCGCGCGCCCGGCATCGACGTCGCAGCACCCGACGAAATCAACGCCCTCGAGCGACCGCAGCACGCGGACGTGCGCACGCCCGAGGCGTCCTGTTCCGGCGACGCCGATTCGTAGTCCCACTCGATCCCGGCTCTACTTGGTGATGCCACGCTCGCAGTGGCGGAGAAACTCAGCCATCTCGGCGGCGTCGGCGCTGTCCCAGTCGTCACCGTCGAGGATCTCCAGCACCTGCGAGACGTTGTGGTCGCTGCGGTACAGCAGCTTGTAGATCTGCTTCACGTGCGCCCGGCGTTCCGCGCCAAAGCCGCGGCGCTCCAGGCCGATGGAGTTGAGGCCGTAGACCTGCGCCGGGTTTCCGGCCAGCTTGATGAACGGGGGCACGTCCCGCTCCACGCGACTGCCTCCGCCGATGAAGGCGTACTTGCCGATGCGAACGAACTGGTGGACGGGCGTCAATCCGCCCACGGTCACGAAGTTGTCGATGAAGACATGACCGGCCAGATTCACCGCGTTGGCGAGGATGACCTCGTTGCCGATCACGCAGTTGTGCGCCACGTGCACGTAGGCCATGAGCAGACAGTTGCTTCCGATCACGGTGCTCTCTCCCTCGCTGGTGGCGAGGTTGAGTGTCACGAACTCACGAAAGACATTATTGTCCCCGATGATCAGGAACGTCTGCTCGCCGTTGTACTTCAGATCCTGGGGCGGCGTGCCCACACTGGCACCGTGGAGAAAGCGGTTGTTCCTCCCGATCCGCGTCGCGCCTTCGATCAGGACGTTCGGCCCGATTTCGCAGTCGTCCCCGATCTCGACCTTCTCGCCGATGACGGTATACGGGCCGATCTTCACGCCCTCGCCGATGCGCGCCCACGGGTGAATCACCGCCGTCGGATGTATCTCGGTCTTCCTTAGATTGTAGCCCCTCACCGTGCGTCCCCCTTCTCTCCGGGTAGATAAAAGTCGAATTACTAGCGCTCCACGATCACCGATGACAGCTCGGCCTCGGCCGCCAGCTTGTCGTCGACGTACGCGTAGCCCTGCATCGTGCACATTCCGCGGCGCAGAGTCTTCATCTCCAGTTCGAAGCGCAACTGGTCTCCGGGCAGCACCGGCCGCCGGAACTTCGCCTTGTCGACGCGCGTGAAGTACACGAGGTACTTGCGCGGATCGTCGACCGTGTTCAGGAGCATGACCCCGCCGGTCTGCGCCATGGCCTCGATGATGAGCACGGCGGGCATGATGGGGTGCCCGGGGAAATGTCCGCTGAAGAACGGCTCGTTGATCGTCACGTTCTTGATGCCCACCACACGCTTGCGGTCCTCGAGCTGGAGGATGCGGTCCACGAGCAGGAACGGGTAGCGGTGCGGCATGATCTGCTGGATGAGGTTGATGTCCCACACCCCGGCTGCACTCTCGGCCGCCGTGCGCTTGCGGCCCTGGTGGAGTTCCCAGAGCTTGCGCACGAAACGCACGTTGGCGGCGTGCCCGGACCTCACCGCGTGAACGTGCCCCTTGATCGGGACCCCGAGCAGCGACAGGTCCCCGATCAGGTCGAGTATCTTGTGCCGCACGCATTCGTCCGGAAAGCGGAGCGCCTCCTCGTTCATGACGCCTTCGGGCGTGAACACCACCGCGTTCTTGAGATTCCCGCCCTTGATCAGCCCCATCTTGCGCAGTCGCTCCACGTCTTCGACCAGGACGAACGTCCGAGCCGGCGCGATCTCGCGTTCGAACGTGTCCGGCGAAATGGTGAAGCTCGCGTACTGCGTGCCGATCTGCGGGTTGTCGTACTGTATCGTGAAGCTGATGCGGAAGTCTTCCGCCGGCACTGCGTGGATCTCGATCCCGTTTTCCTTCAGTTCGACCGTCCGGTCGACGGTGAAGATATCCACCGGAGCTCCCTGGTTCACCACCCCCGCCTTCTCGAAGGCCTCCACATAGCCAGCGTAGGTCCCGCTCGACGGCTCCGGGGGCTCGTTCCCGTCGATCTCGATGACGAGGTTGTCGATCTGGAGACCGTAGCAGGTGGCCAGGATGTGCTCGACGGTATGGATCTCCGCCGACCCCGCCGATATCGACGTGTTCCGGAACGTGGACGCGTTCTCGGGAATGCTCGTGACCACCGCCGGAATCTCCACCGGCGGCGACAGGTCCACGCGCAGGAATCGTATGCCCGTGCCCGCAGGAGCCGCCTTGACGCGCATGGTCACGTTGCCACCCGTGTGCAGGCCCTGACCATCGAGAACGAACTCTTTAGCGATCGTTCTCTGCTGACGGATCACGCGCGCCTCCTTTCTCCAGTTCGCGAATCCGGCGCTCCAGCTCCCTGACCCGCTCGACGAGTTCGGGCAGCATCGCCGTGTGTGCATGGATCCGCTTTGCCTGACGGTGCTCCCGCGCCGGATACCCCGACACCGTGGTGTCGTCCGGTATCGACTTCGTCACCCCGCTCTGCGCGCCGATCGTGACGCGGTCGCCGACCTGGATGTGACCCACCAGTCCCGCCTGCCCGGCGATGACGACGTGCCGCCCGATCTCGGTACTTCCCGACACTCCTGCCTGCGCCGCCAGAACGGAGTCCTCGCCGACCACCACGTTGTGCGCGATCTGCACCAGATTGTCGATCTTGGTTCCGCGCCGGATGCGCGTCTCCCCCGTCGTCGCACGATCGATGCAGCTGTTTGCACCGATTTCCACGTCGTCCTCGATCACGACCCGCCCGATCTGCGGCACCTTGTGCTGGGACGATCCGTTGCGGACGTATCCGAACCCGTCGGAACCGAGCACGACTCCGGGCTGCAGGATGACGCGGGAACCGATCTCGGTGCCCTCCCGGATGGTTCCCCCGGGGTAGATCAGGCAGTCGTCACCGATCCGCGATCCGACCCCGACGAACACGCCCTGGAGGATCGTGGTGTTGTCTCCGATCCGAACCCCTTCGCAGATATGGCAGAAAGGACCGACGGCCACGTTCTGGCCCAGGACCACGCCCGGGTCCACCACCGCCGTTTCGTGCACGCCGCGCGGATAACTGATCGCGAGATCCGCCGCGAACAGACTGAGGACCTGCAGGTACGCGTAGTATGGATTCTCGATACGGATGAGCGGCTTGACCGTGGGCAGTTCGCGCCCGCCGATCACGGCCGAGGCCTTCGTCCCCTCCAGGAACTCCGCGTAGCGAGGATTGGCAACGAACGTGATTTCGCCCGGCACGGCCTCGCGGATTCCCGCCACGCCGCGGATCTCGATGTTGCCGTCGCCGACAACCTCGCCGCCGACGATCTCCGCCAGCTCACAAAGCCTGTAGGAACGTGTGCCCAACTTGTCTTCTGCACCGAGCGCGGATGAATACAACTACTGCTGTGAACCAAGACGCGTGAGAACCAGGTCGGTGATGTCGAGTTGCTTGTCCGCGTAGACGACGTTGGCGTTTGCCACGTCGAAGACCATCGTGTACCCCTGCTCCTTCGCGATCACCTCGATGATGCGGTTGATCTTCTCGACTATGGGCTGCGTGAGTTCCTTGTTCCGTCTCGCAGCCAGTCCGTTGTCCCCGAACGTCTCCTCCATGAAGCGCTTGTAGTCGTCGCTCTTCCGCTGAAGTTCGAGACGCCGCTCGGCCTTCTTCTCATCGGAGAGCATCGGGCTCTGCGCGTTCAACTCTTCGCCGAGCCGCATCAACTCCTGTTCGAGTCGCTGCTTCTGCGCTTCCCACTGCTCGACGTCGCGGCGGTAAACGCGCTCGGCGTCCTGCGTTTCCTTGTTTTCGGCGAAAATCTTTATCGAGTCAATGTATCCAATCTTCAAGTTCTGGGCAAGCGCCGAAATAGGCCCTCCCGCGACCACCGCCACGAGCAGGAGCGTGCCCGCAACAATCTTCCTGATCATCAGTTACACCGTCCTTTGGTTAGCGCGTCCGCGCGTCAAAACGGCTGACCGAACGTGATGTGCGCCTGCCAGCGCCCGCCGCCGATGCGGTCGAATCCGTATCCGTAGTCGAAGCCGAACAACCCGATCATCGGCAGTTCGATGCCGATACCGAGACCCGCCCCTTTCTTCACGTCGCCGAGCTCCGCGGTTCCGAAACTGTTCCACGTGCCGCCCATGTCGAGGAAGAAATGTCCGTACACGGTCGGTGGCACGATCGGAAACTCGATCTGCGCCGTGATCGAATACGTGCGACCTCCCGTGAAGCGGTTGTTCCCGTCGGGAACGATCTCGTAGAAGTCGTAACCGCGCAATCCGAGCCGGCGGTTGCCGCCGAGCCGGAACCGCTCGTAGTCCGGCACCTGCGCCGGGCTCGAGTAGCCGTCCACGATGCCGAAACTCTGGCGCAGCTCCAGCACGAACTTCCACAGCAACGACTGGTACCACGACGCCTCCAGATCATAACGCTGGACGTCGACGTCGCCGCCCAGCACCGCGCCCGTCCAGCGCGCGTTGAACGTGGTGCGCGACCCCAGCGTGGGATGGAACGGGTTGTCCGTCGAGTTACGGAAGAGCGTCAGCCCGAACGAACTCGTCGTCTGCGGCCACTGCGTGTTGCGCAGCGGGCCGACGTACCCGGCGATGAAGTTCGAAAGCTCCACCTCCTCGATGCTGTACCGCACCGATGCCGACGTGTAGTCGAGCCACGGGAGCGGCCGGCCCACCCGCACCGAGAACCCCGTACGGCGATCCGAGTAGAACTGCGCCGACACCCGGTCCTGGTTCGCCGCATAGAGCTGGAAGCTCAGCTCGGTGGGCGTACCGAAGGCCCACGGCTGCGTGAACTGCAGGCTGATGTCCTGTCTCGACCTCGCGAACTCCCAGTTTACACCAACCCGGTAGCCGCGGCCGAGGAAGTTGGGCTCGGTGACGCCCACGAACCCGCTCACCCGGTTCAGCTGCGAAAAGCCCGCCCCCACCCGGAACTGCCCCGCCGACTTCTCCTCCACCCGCAGCGTCAGGTCGATGTCGCCCTGGTCGTTCGCCTGCGTGACCTGGGGCTCCGGCGGACCCGCGAAGTAGCCCAGGTTGAACACCTCGCGCAGCGAGCGCCGCAGTCGGTTGCTCGAGAACACGTCGCCGGGCATCAGTACCAGTTCGCGCCGAATCACCTCGTCCCACGTCTTCACGTTGCCCGCGATGTTGATCTCGCGCACGTGCGCGAGATTCCCCTGCTCGATCTCGAAGTTGAGATCGACCACGTTGCCGCGCACCTTCTTGACGGGCGTCACGGTGGCATAGATGTAGCCGCGATCCCCGTACAGGTTCGCGATGTCGAACTGGATCTTCGACAGCGCCAGGTCGTCCAGCGGCTCGCCCTTCTCGAGGGTGATGCGCTCGGATATGGTCGTATCCGGAAACAGCTCGTTGCCGCTCCACGCGACGTCCCCCACGTAGTACTGCGGCCCCTCGACGATCGCGAAATAGACGTCGATGCCCTTTCCGTCGGGAGTGAAGTCCAGTTCGGTTTCCCCTACGGTCACGTCGAGGAAGCCCCGGCTCTTGTACAGCTGGATGATGCGCTCGCGGTCTTCGTTGAGCTGCGCGGGGTTGAACTCCCCTCCCCTCAGGAATCCGTCGGGCTTGCTCTTCATGACCTTGCGGATTTCGCCCGTGTCGAGACGCCGTGTGCCCAGGAAGTCCAGGTGCTTGATCTTCACCTTCTTTCCCTCGGTGATTCGATAGACCAGTTCGCTGCCACCACCCTTGGACTGGGCGGTGATGGTGTCCCGCACGGCCACGCGGTAGTAGCCCTTCTCGCGGTACTTCTCGCTGATCGCGGTCCGGTCCCGGTCGGTCACCGACGGGCGGACGAAGGTCCCCTTGCCCGCGCTGACGACCTTCTTCAGGTCGTCGTCACCGATGCTCCGGTTGCCCTCGAACCGGACCCCGTCCACGCGCGGGAACTCGACCACCTCGATCACGACGACGCAGGAGTCCGGTGTGCTGCCGTCCTCGCGGTAGGCCTGGATGTCGCTGAACTGCCGGGTCTCGAAGAGGCGCTTCAGGCCGGGGCGGATGCGTTCGGCGTCATAGCGGTCACCCGGCTTGACACCCACGACCCGAACGATCTTCGGCGCGGACACCTGCCGGTTCCCGCGCACGTCCACGCGTTGCACGATGACGGTCGGCCGCTGGCCATGCGCCGCCGCCGAGACGAACACCGCGCAGAGCAGCGTCGCACTGAAAACCCTTAATGCCTTATTTTTCATTAACCTGCAGCCCTGACCCAAACTCGTGCATGCTATCAGAGGCCCCCGGGGGTGTAAACAAAAACAAAGATACCCCCGGCGGGCGCCAGGGGTATCTGCGGAAACAACCAGCCCTGTGTGACGGCTAGCCCTTGGGCGCGTCCTCCCGCGTCGGCAGGACCTCGAACGACAGCCCGTCGCCTGCCGCGTGGACGTGGATCTCTGCATCCTTCCCGAACCCGTGCGACAGCAGGAGTTCGCTCAGCGGATCCTCGACGTAGCGCTGGATGGCCCGGCGCAGCGGCCGCGCGCCCAGCGCCGGGTCGAACCCGTGATCGATCAGGAACGCCTTGGCGTCCTCGTCGAACTTGACATCCACCTCCAGCACGTCGAGGCGCCGGACGAAGTTGCGCAGCAGCACCTCGACGATCTGCTTCATGTCGTTCTTCTCCAGCTGGCGGAAAACGATGGTGTCGTCGAGACGGTTCAGGAACTCGGGGTTGAACGTCTTCTTCAGGTGCTCCATGAGCTTCCCCTTCACCGACTGGAACTGGGCGTCGGCGCCTTCGGCGATGAAGCCGAGGCTCTTGCCGGACTTGATGTCCGACGCGCCGACGTTCGACGTCATGATGAGCACGGTATTTCGGAAATCCACGCGGCGACCGTAACTGTCGGTGAGCTGGCCCTCCTCCATGACCTGCAGGAGCAGGTTGAAGACGTCGGGGTGAGCCTTCTCTATCTCGTCCAGCAGGAGCACTGCGTGCGGGTGGCCCAGCGCCGGCAGGGCGCTCAGAACGGGCCGTCCCACGAGA
>CAZPUV010000091.1:0-9182 GCA_964589805.1 uncultured bacterium
CAACGACGCCGATTCCAGGGCCGTCTTGCGCCGGGCCAGGTCGCGCGCCTTGCGCGCCGCTTCGCGCGCGGTGTAGGCTGCGACGCACTTCTCCACCACGGACTTGCCGATGGCCGGGTTCTCCTCGAGGTATTCCTTGAGGCCGTCGCCGACCACGGCTTCCACGATGCCCTTCACTTCGCTGTTTCCCAGCTTGGTCTTGGTCTGTCCCTCGAATTGCGGCTCGGGGATCTTCACGCTGACGACCGCCGTGAGCCCCTCGCGCACGTCGTCACCACCGAGCGTGACGCGCTCCTTCTTGAAGAGATTCCGTGCCGCCGCGTAGTTGTTGATGGTGCGCGTCAACGCCGCCTTGAAGCCCACCAGGTGCGTGCCGCCTTCCATCGTGTTGATGTTGTTCGCAAACGAGAACACGTTCTCGGCGTAGGCGTCCGTGTACTGGATCGCCACCTCCACCTGGACGCCGTCCTTCTCGGCCTGGATGTAGATGGGCTGCGGTATCAGCAGGGCCTTGGCGGTGTCGATGTACTTCACGAACGACACGATGCCGCCGTCGTACTGGAAGACCTGCCGCTTGGGCTTCTGCGGGCGCTGGTCGTCGAAGACGATCTTCAGGCCCCGGGTGAGGAACGCCAGTTCGCGCAGACGCTGCGCGATCGTTTCGAACTGGTAATCGACCTTCTCGAAGATCTGCGGGTCGGGCATGAATGTCACCACGGTGCCGCGCCGCCCGGTTTCTCCCAGATCCTTCAGGTCGGCGGCGGGCAATCCACGCTCGAAGCGCTGCGTGTAGCGGCGCCCGTCGCGGTGAATCTCCACTTCGAGCCATTCCGACAGCCCGTTCACGACCGAGACACCCACGCCATGCAGGCCGCCGGACACCTTGTAGGAATCGCGGTCGAACTTCCCACCCGCGTGCAGAGTCGTCATGACGACCTCGACCGCGGGACGGTGCTGGGTGGGATGCATGTCCACGGGGATCCCGCGCCCGTCGTCGGTGACGCTGACGGTGTTGTCTTCGTGGATGATGACTTCGATCTCCGTGCAGTGGCCCGCGAGCGCTTCGTCCACCGAGTTGTCCACGACCTCGTACACCAGGTGGTGCACGCCGTGGATGTCGGTGCTCCCGATGTACATCGCCGGCCGCTTGCGGACGGCTTCCAACCCCTTGAGCACCTGAATCTGTTTGGCTGTGTATTCCTGCGTCATCTCGGCCTTTCGCTCCGGTTCCACGGGTGGAGCGGGTGGCGCTCCAACGCGCTCGTCCGTCCGCCGTATGTCCTGCCCACTCTTCATCGTCGTTCCGTTCTATTCGATGTCCTTCGCCCCGAACTTGATGCGGACCAGGTCCACGTCGGGGCACGCCGCGCGCAGTTTACGCACGAGTTCCTTCTCCATGAAGTGCAATTCCTGCATCCACGCCCCGTGATCCACGAAAACGAACAGGGTGCCCTTCTCGAAGCGCGTCGCACGCGCACGGCGAGCGAGTTCCTCGCCGACCACGTCGGGCCAGCGCTCGACGAGCTTTCTCTCGCTGAACCGTTTCTGAAGCCCGAGGTCCCGGAGAACCGACGGGAGGAAGGCCCCGACCCGGGTGAAGGAGCGCCGCGCCATACGTTCCTCAATCTACCGGTTCGGGGGCGGAAAAGAAACCTAAATCTTCGCCCGACGCGTCATACAACCATCTATTTTTCAGTTGGTTACGCGTGTATATCGCCCCGTTGACGACCCCGGTATTCGCGCGGGCCGGTGCGTGGTATAATGCACGTGTTTCACAGGCCGCGGAGCGGGAGGCAGGCGATGAAAGCCTTTTTGGTGCTGACGGCCCTTCTTGTGTTCTGGCCCGAAGCCGCCCTGACGCAGAACTGCGACATCCCCCCCACCTACCCCAACCAGGTCGTCGTGGACGACGGCACGATGCGCGTCCGCTACGCGACGGACAAGACCGTCTACGCCCCGACCGAGGTCATTTCGTTCTACCTCGTGGTCCAGAACCTGGGCGCAACCACGTTCTACATGAACTGGGGCATCGATCCCCAGGACGGTCATTTCATCCTCCGCCCGCCCTTTGAATCCTGGGAGGAGTGCTGCGCCACCGAGGAGAGTTTCGATGCCAATGTACTCCTGTATCTTCCCACGTTCATTTACTTCTTCAGTCCGGGCACCACACTCGCTCCGGGTCAGTGCCGGGTATGGCAGAGGACCATCAATCTCAACTGGGCGCCGAATCCACCCGCCGGCGTCTACGCGGTCCTCGGAGGGATGTTCCACGTCGCGTTCGACTGGGCGGGGGGACAGTGGAACCAGAACTTCGTGGTTCCCGCGGGAGGCGCGAAGCTGCATATCACGATCGGCGAGCCCGTCGACGTCGAACCGTCCACGTGGGGGCGCGTGAAAGCCCTGTACCGCTGACACCGGGGTGGGTTTCCGCTCTCCCTGGATTCTCGCTGCCTACGCCCGCGCGACAATGCCGGCCGTCACGCCGAACAGGCGCGCGCTGGGCGCGTGCAGATCGTGGACGGGCACGGGGCTCGTAATGAACACCTGCCGGGCGCCGTCGAGCATGCGCTGAAGTTTCGCCATGATCGTCGCGTCGAACTCCGAGAACACGTCGTCGAGCAGGAGGACGCAGGGCTCGCCCAGTTCCGCCTCGAGGTGGGAGAGCTCGGCAAGTTTGAGCAGTATGGCCAGCAGGCGACGTTGCCCCTGCGATCCGAAACGCCGCAGGTCCTGGCCGGCCATCCGGAACGCGACGTCGTCGCGGTGGGGTCCCACCAGGGTGACGCCGCGCCGGCTCTCCTCGTGCGCGATGGCCGCGAGACGCTCGTGGAACGCCCGGGTCAGAGCCGCTTCCAGGGTGATCGCGTCCATTTCCTCCGCCTCGCCGAGCAGCGAGGACTCGTACCGCATCGAGAAGTCGAACGGGCTTTCGACGTCCCGCGCGTGCGTGAGCATTTCGATCTCGATCAGCCCCACCAGCTCGCGCCGGCGCGCGATCATGTCCACACCGTGCACCACCAGGTGCTCGTTCCACGCCGTCATCTCGTCGCGTGACGCACGCGCCTTCAGCGCGGCGTTGCGTTGCTCGAGCACACGCCGGTAGTCGCGGGCACAGCGCAGGTACGCCGGGTCGGTCATGGTACCGACCATGTCCAGGAAGCGGCGCCGGTGGTCGGGTTCGCCGGAGACGATACGCAGATCGGCCGGGCCGAACAGGACGGCCGGGAAGCGTCCGGCGAGATCCGAGCGCCGCGGCAGCACCTGTCCGCCGATCTTGATGGTCTTCGTCCCGCGCCGTTCCACGGAGAACGCGAACGTCTCCCGTTGCGCGTCCGCGAATGTCGTTTCGAGTTCCACCCGGCAGAAGGCCTCGCCGAAGCGGATCAGCTCCGTGTCGCTGCCCGCCCGAAAGGAACGCCCGAATCGAAAGAGGTAGAGGGCCTCGAGGAGGTTGGTCTTTCCCTGCCCGTTGTCGCCAGCCAGGAAGTTGAGCGCGGGTCCGAACTCGACCTCGCCCTCGGCGAGGTTGCGGAAGTTCGCGGAGAGGAAACGTTCTACACGCACGTTCGCTCAGGCCGGGCTCACGCGCGCGACCCCGTGTGCACGGGGCCGCCGCGTTCGTCGTCCGTCAGTCGCTCAACCGCAGCGGCATGAGCAGGCATTCGTGCTTCATTTCGGAGCCGTCGTTCTCGGGAACGACCACGCCCGCGTTGTCCGTGCGATCGAGGAGGAACGTCACATCGTCGCAATCCACCGTGCGCAGAATATCGAGCAGATAGCGCGCGTTGTAGCCGATCTCCATCTTGGCCGCGCCATACGCGCACGTCACTTCTTCGACCGCTTCGCCGACGTCCGGCGTCTTGACCGACAGGGTCAGTCTGTCATCCTCGACAACCAGCTTCACCTGATGCGTGATCGCGCTCGAGAGAATCGCTACACGCCGGCAAGCATCCGTGAGTTCCGTGCGGCTGACCGTCATCTTCTTCGTGTTCTTCTTGGGCATCACCTGGTTGTAGTCCGGGAACGGCCCCTCGAGGAGACGCGAGTAGATGACGCTGTCGCCGAGATCGAACGTGATGTGGTTGTCGGCGAGCGAGATGTTGACCGTGTCCAGGTCCGATGCCAGCGAACGGTAGATGTTGAGCGCCTTGGGCGACACGATGACATCCTTGTCGTCGCCGGACCCCGCCGCCCCCGCCAACTCCACCTTGGCCAGGCGGTGTCCGTCCGTGGCGATCATGCCCAGCGCACCCTTCTTGATCTCCCACAGCACTCCGCACAGCGCAGGACGCGTCAGATCCGTCGACACCGCGTAACTGCTCTTGTTGATCATCTGATCCAGCGTGCCGGCCGCGATGGAAAACGACACACTGGCCTTCTGCGCCGGCAGGCGGGGAAACTCGTCTGCGTTCTTGCCCAGCATCTTGAAGCGGCTGCGCCGGCACTTGATGGAAATACGATCGCCTTCTGTTTCGATGACGACCTTGTCTTCGGGAAGCGAGCGCGCGATCTCAAAGAACTTCTTCCCGGGCACGGCGACGCTTCCGTGCCCGGTGGTTTCGCACGCCAGTGTGTTCGTCAGCGACACATCGAGGTCGTTCGCCGTCAACGTGACTTTGCCATCACCCTTCGTCTCCATCAGGAACGTCGACAGAATCGGAAGAGAAGTCTTGGTCGGTACGACGGCCGAAATACCCTGAAGACTCTTGAGCAAATCCTTCTGATCGACTGTGATTTTCACGCCCATTCCTCCTTGTCGCCCCACCGTTCGACAGAATTCGGGAGATCATTGCCCGGCTTGCGGTAGTTTTTCGGGAAGCCCGACGACTATAGCGCACCTGCGTTTTCGTCGCAAGACAGGATGGCCATGTGGAGAACTTTCCAGCCCATCCGGGCGCGGCCCGCGCGTGGCCATGGTCGGGAACCATGGCGGGGGAGTCGTCTCACCTTTCCTTCGAAACCTTCCCGCGATAGATCCCCTTGATCCCTCCCAGGGTGCCCTGGCGCACGGGAACCGGGGCAGCTCCAAATTTCTGGATGCGGTCGTTCGCAGCGTCCGCCACGAAGAAGTTGCCGTTGTCGTCGATGGCAACATCCTCCGCGCGGGAGAACAGCCCATCGTCCACCCCGTCACCACCGAACTTCTCCAGGAAGACACCGTCGGGCGTGAACTTCTTGATCCAGCTCGGCAGCTGGTCGACGACCCACACGTTCCCGTCGGCGTCGAAGGCGATGCCGCGAGGACCCTCGAACTGATCATCGCCTGTTCCCAGCGAGCCCCATGTCGTTACAAACGCGCCTGTTCGCGTGAATTTCTGGACACGGTAGTTGGCGGTATCGCTGACGTAGATCCTCTCTTCCGCCGAAACGGCAATGGTCGCGGGATACATGAACTGTCCGGGAGCGCTACCAAAACCACCCCACTCGCCCACGTACACACCCGAACTGGTGAACCGCTGGACCCGGTGATTGAAAGCATCGGCCACATACACGTGAAATGACCGATCGACCG
This sequence comes from uncultured bacterium, assembly GCA_964589805.1. Taxonomy (GTDB): domain Bacteria; phylum Krumholzibacteriota; class Krumholzibacteriia; order WVZY01; family JAKEHA01; genus JAKEHA01. Next base: position 5,513 of record CAZPUV010000091.1, read on the forward strand.
CAACCCCCAGTGGAAAATAGAACTGCCCCGGACCTGAGCCGGGAGTTCCCCATGAAAGGACATGATTTCCGTCCGCCGTGAACTTCTGAATGCGGTTGTTGTTGCGCTCGGCAACGTACACGTATCCGCTGTCGTCCACAGTGACGCCGAATGGAAAGTCGAACTTACCGGGATCGGACCCGATCCCTCCCCACGCGGTGAGGAAGACACCATCATTGGTGAACCGCTGGATTCTATGGTTGTTGCGGTCGGAAACATACACCGTGCCACCCGGCCCCACCGCCAGCCGGCGCGGGAAGTTGAACTCGCCATCGCCCGATCCGGTCGTTCCCCATTTCAAGAGGAAGACCGGCGGAACGGGGTACGCTGAAACCGGGACAAGTGTAATGAGAAGAGTGAGAATACAAAAAAGGGTCCGCATGTTTCTCCACTCCTTCCCTGGACGATGACTCTGAAGCCCCTATCACGAACTGGATGCACCCGATTGTACTACTTCTCTATTAGATATCTAGACAGTAGTAGCAGTAGGCCCTGTTGGTATGTGGGCGAGTGCTGGATACAAGTTGCACTGACACATGATTACAGCGCGCGTTACTTGTTGGCGCCGTGTGGAAACACTCATGATTATCCTCATGGTTCTCCCTGTGGGGATCTCTATCCACGCTTCATCCACACAGGATGTCCACATTCTGTGGGTGAGCGTTGAAAAGGAAAAGGCCGGGAGTTGAGGGCGCGTTTGCCGCATGGACAATACTCCGCCGCTTCACCCCCGGCCTTGGAAACCGAGATCTTTCACCCGCTTTATCTGTTCAGCTCGACAGTTCCTTCCGCAGCTGGTTGAGGGTCGACCTCAGTGAAACGTCACGCTCAACCAGGACCGATATCTTCTGGCAGGCGTGGATCACGGTGGTGTGGTCGCGCCCCCCGAATCGCTGACCGATCTGCGCGAGCGACGCCTGTGTCATCTCCCTCGCCAGATAGATGGCAACCTGGCGCGGGAACGCGATCCGGGCGGTTCGCACCTTGGAACGCATGGACTCCACCGGAACACGATAGTGTTGCGAAACGATCTTCTGAATGAGGGAAATGCTTGTCTTCTTGATCGTTGACTTGACGAAGTCCTTCAACACATCGTGAGCCATCTCCACGTTGACATCTTTCTTGTAGACGCTGGCGTGCACAAGCAACCTGACAAGACTTCCCTCGAGCTCGCGGATGTTGCTCTTGACGCTTTCTGCAATGAGCGCCAGAACTTCGTCGGGTATGGAGATGTTCTCCCGTTCGACCTTCTTCCGAAGAATCGCGAGACGTGTCTCATAATCCGGTTGCTGGATGTCAGTGACAAGTCCCCCCTCGAACCGGGAGACGAGCCGTTCTTCGAGTGTGGGGATCTCCTTGGGTGGCCGGTCGCTCGTGACGACGATCTGTTTGTTTGCACCGTGGAGTGCGTTGAACGTGTGAAAGAACTCCTCCTGGGTGCTTTCCTTCCCCGCGAGAAACTGGATGTCGTCGATCAAAAGAAGATCCACGTTGCGGTACTTGGAGCGGAATTCATGGCTGTTGCCCTGGCGGATGGCCATGATCATCTCGTTCATGAACGATTCCGCGGAACAGTAGTGAATGCGCGCCTTGCTGTGGTTCTTGAGCACACCGTGGCCGATGGCCTGCATGAGGTGTGTCTTGCCGAGGCCCACACCCCCGTAGATGAACAACGGGTTGTAGACCTGGGCCGGGCGTTCCGAAACCGCGAGACACGCGGCATAGGTCATGCGGCTGTTGCTGCCGACGACGAACTCATCGAAAACGTACTTGGAGTGGAGCTTCTCGCTCTCCGGCGCACCACGGCGGGAGCGTGGCTGCGTCGCCGGTGCCGACGCCGGTGGACGGCGCGAGATCTCGGGTGGTGCATCGTTGGCGTTCTGCAATGAGATCTGGGGGTCAACGCCGATGACCTGGCGAAGCGCGAACGTAATCTTGTCCGAATGATGCTCGCTCACCCAGTCCACGAAAAACTTGCTGGGGCAGTCGATCGTCACTCGCGATCCCTCGATGGAACACAGGCGCATCGGTTTGAACCACGTTTCGAAAGTCTGTTTGTTCACGAGTGTGGCCACCGACGCAAGAAACTCCGACCACATGTGGTCGTTGCCGTTCTGGCGGGAGGAAACCGACATGGAGGATACCCTTTCTCCCTCGGAGATACTCCGACGCAGGCCGGCCGCAGCGCGGCTGCCTGCTCAGACCCTTCATCAACCTCATAACCACGATTTTGGATTCGGGCCGCCAAACGAGGGCGCGCCCGGAAATTCATTCATGACCGCCAGTTCCGATTCTGACCGGCGGGGGAAGCCTGGTTATCCACAAATGTGGACAATGCGCAAACTGATTGTGGACACGACTGTTATGGAATCAGCGGGGGGTGTCGAAGCGAAGTTGTCCACAGTACCTACTCCAAAGGACCCTTTACCTACGGACCAATCATTTCGGGGAATGCCAGACCCAGGAAGAAGTGCAACGGGTCGGAAGGTACCAGAGTTCGAAGATGGCTATCAACAGCGAAATGGAGTTGCTCACAGGAACGGACCAAGTGTCACGATCACAGCCCTTTGAGCATCCACAGACTGTGGATAACATGTGGGTTTCTTCGGGCTTGACTGCGGGCGCTGATTCCGATAAAGTCACGGGTTTCAGCGACTCATATAGAGAACACCCGTCCCGGTCGCAGAGTCACCCGGGTTCAGCGACCGGTCCGGATTTTTCATCACGTTCACACGGGATTATCCATCATGAAGCGTACTTTCCAGCCCCGTCTTCTCAAGCGTAAGCGGGACCACGGTTTTCGCAAGCGCATGAGCACGCGCGGCGGGCGGCTTGTCATCAAGAGACGTCGGCAGAAGGGCCGCAAGCGCCTCTCGGCGTAGTGCCTCCGGCAACGGAGAGCGGCGCCATGGGCCCGCGAGAGTCGGCGCGATCGTCTCGACGCCGCCTGCGCACCCTCCAGCACGCGTGGCAGTTTCGTTGCTGCTACGACTCGGGTCGCAAGCTCGTCACTCAACATTCGGTCATATTCCTCTTCGCGCCGCACGAGTCGGATGGCCTCCGCGTCGGAGTCGTGGCGAGCCGTCGCGTGGGCGGGGCCGTGAAGCGCAATCGCGCCAAACGTTTGTTGCGCGAAGCATCCCGGCGGGTTTCGCACTGGCCGGACGCGCACTGGGTGGTTCTGGTTGCGAAGTCGTCCATCGTGGAAAGAAGCGCGGAAGAAGTCCGGGATGAAATAGAGTGCGCGCTCCTCGAGCGCCGGGCGGGGAGCCGGACTCCCGGCGCGGACATGAAATGATCCGTACAGGAAGTGACCGCGAGATGCCACGTAACCCCAAAGCGTTCCTGCAGGCAATGCTCCTCGGTTTGATCGGAGGCTACCGGCGCTGGATTTCCCCGCTGCTGCCGCCCGCCTGCCGGTTTCACCCCGCCTGCTCGGACTACGCCGCGGAATCGATCCGCACCCACGGACCGTACCGCGGCACTGCCCTCGCCGTCTGGAGGGTGTGTCGCTGCCATCCCATGAGCCCCGGGGGGTTCGATCCCGTTCCGACACGCGGCGACCGGCGCCAGGATACCGACCCGGCGACCGGTCCGACTCTCGCCATGAAGGAAGTACGATGAGCAAGCC
>CAZPUV010000092.1:0-9090 GCA_964589805.1 uncultured bacterium
CGTGGCGGGCAAGTACACGCAGACTCGAAAGATGATGCTTCTCAAATAATGCGACGCTTGCTCGGGAACACCGACCACGTCGAGTGGATTCGAGTGCGAGCGCTCCGGCTGGCGTTGGCCGCCGGGGCGCTCGCTGTTTTCGCGCCCGCCCTGGCGAGGGACAACGGTCCGTATTCCACGTTCCCGCCGCCGTCCCCCCGGAACACGGAACCCCTCCGCATCCGGACCCTTCCCGATGCCACGGGAGACGACGTCCGGGTGAGCGGTTCCCCCGGGGAAGCCCTTGCCGAAGTGATCATCGACGTCAACCCGCTGAATCCATCGAACCTCGTCATCTGCGGATACTCGCGTTCTCTCAGAACGATGAGCACGTTCCACTCCTTCGATGCCGGGCGCACATGGACGTACGTGCCCGTCGGCGACGCGAACGACGGGCTGGGCGACGTCGACCGCTTCGACCCGACGCTGGTCTTCGACCGGAACGGCGCCGTCTACGCCGGCTACGGCGCGCGCGTGCCCGACGGGCTGGGTTTTCGGGACCATCTGATCGTCTGCCGCAGCGACGACGGCGGCGCGTCGTGGGGCGACGGGGTCGGGGTGTGGGTCGCTTCGGACGTGTCCGGAGCGCCGGGAAACGACAAGTTCCACCTGGCCGCCGGACCCGACCGGTTCGACCCGGACGCGGAAGTCATCGTGCTGGCGTGGACGTGGAACATCAGCCCGCCGTTCGGAGTGATCGACCAGCAGATCGTGTTCTCGCGATCGGTCGACGCGGGTGTCACGTTCTCCGAACCGGTTGTGATCAACGATGATTCCATCTCGGATCGCGACTTCGCCATCTTCGCCGACCCCGGTATCGGTCCCGAGGGCATCATGTACGTGTGCTGGAACGATCTCAACACAAACGAAATCCGCGTCGACCATTCGTTCGACAATGGAAGGACCTGGGGGATCGACGTGATCGTCGAGCGGGAAACGATTCCGTTTCGCACGCGCATCATCCCGCAACCGAATCGTGGTGTCTTCGCCGGCCCCGTTCTGGACGTCGACCGCAGCGGCGGAGTGCACAATGGACGCGTGTACATCGCATACTGCCACGGAACCATCGATGACACGGACGTGCTGGTGCGGTACTCCGACGATAGCGCAAACACGTTCTCGTCCGCCGTGCGCGTCAACGACGACGGCCCCGGAAGCCACCAGTTTCTGCCGTGGATCGACGTGAATCAGACCGACGGGCAGGTCAACGTGGTCTTCTACGATACGCGCGAGGACACCCTGAACGAACTCTCCCGGGTCCACCTGGCTGCCAGTCGTGACGGTGCGGCGAGTTTCTTCCGCAGTGTCCCCGTTGCGGACGTGCCATCCAACAACTCGCGGTCGAATCCGAATCGCTATCCGGGCAATTTCCTCGAGTACATCGGGGTCACCGCGTGGGGATGTGACGCCCTGGTCGCGTGGACCGATACCCGCAACGCGCCGTCTCCGCTCACGGACTACTACTTCGACCGCGTTCCCGCCGATTCAACCGCCCCCGAAATCGTCGTGACCGTCGACCGGGGCGTCCTCTGGCCGCCGAACCGTGCCATGGTGGAGGTCAACACCGCGGTCGCGGTTTCCGATGACCAGGATCCCGCCTCGTTCTTCGTCCTGGAGTCGGTTGTCTCGAGCGAGCCACCGGGGGGCGGACGCGCTTCGGAGGATATCCGCGGAGCCGCGGTCGGGACCCCCGATACGGCATTCGAACTGCGGGCGGAGCGGGCCGGGCGGGGGGACGGCCGGACATACTCGATCGTCTACCGGGCGGCCGATCGCTGTGGCAATACCGCTCGCGACACCGTTCGCGTGCACGTCCCCCACGACATGGGCAGGGCGCTGCCGCCTTCGGAGCCGGGCACCCGGGCGGCCGATCCGGCCCGGACCGGGATCGCGGCGATCGAACCCAACCCGGCCAACCCCGCCATCACCGTTCGCTTCCTGGTCGCGGAGGAAGCGCGCGTCCGCATCTCGGTTCTGGATGTGCGCGGACGCGAGGTGGCCGCGATCCTCGACGAACCACGGCCCTCGGGCAGTCATGCCGTCCGCTGGGATGGAACGAACGCCGCCGGCTCGCCCGTGGCGTCCGGCGTGTATTTCGTGCGGTTGGAGGCGGGGGCCACGGAGTCCGTTCGTAAGGTCGTCGTGATCCGATGACGGAAAAAATGGAGGAAGATGCGACCCGGTAAGGAACCCCCGATGCCCGCTCCGGCGCTTGAAAACGCCACGAAACGCATGGTATACTTTGTCCAACGACTTGCGTGACCATCGCATGTTTTCTTGACGCTGCGGAGGAATTCAGCTGTGGCAAGACACCGACCGTGCAGCGTTGGGGTCGCCTTGTTGTGTCTGGCACTGGCCGCACCGGCCTCGGGCCAGGTCGACGATCGGCTCGAAGCCTACACCGGACGTAACGCCAGGGGGTATCTTGCCCCCCTCGTCGACGCATTCCGGTCGAACTTGAATTCCGGGCTCTTTCATTCGGCCTGTGTTCCCGTCAGCGGGTTCCATGCCAGCCTGGAAGTCAACGTCATGTCGACATTCTTCGGCGCGGACAGCAGGACCTTCCTCGCCACGACCGAAGAGGGGTTCCTGCCCGAGCAGACGGTCGAAGCGCCGACGGTCGTGGGCGGGACCGATGCGGTCATCGTCGAAGGGGATGCGTCCACGAAGTTCGCCTTTCCGGGCGGCTTCGACGTGGACAACATCTACTTCTCGTGCCCGCAGTTGACGGTGGGCTCGTGGAGGGGGACCGAAGCGCTCGGACGGTTCATTCTGTTCGACACCGGCGTTTCGGAACTGGGGCGGCTGAGCGTGTGGGGCGCGGGCTTGAGACACAGCCTGTCGCAGTACACGCTGCGTCTGCACCCGGTCGACTTGGCGCTGGCGGGTTACTGGCAGAGCGCCGGACTCGAGAACGCGAACGGTCACGAAGTGATCGACGCCCGCCTCGCGACGGTGAGTCTCCAGTCCGGCATGCCGGCGGGTTCGTTCTATCCGTACGCCGGGCTGTCGGTGAACTGGTGGCGGATGGATGTGAGATACCGGTTCGAGGATGCCGGCGGACTCGACCCGGTGAATCTGAGTTTCAGGACGAATGCGGACTTGCAGCTGACATTGGGGGTCTCGTATCGGGTGGCATTCGTGGCCGCCTACGGTGAGTACAACCTGGCCGATCAGAATGCCGTAGCGGCAGGGTTGTCGGTCAACTTTCCATTTTCCAACAGGAGCGTAACGCAATGAAACACCTCTGCGCCAGACTTCTCGTGATTGCGGCGTTGGGCCTGGTGATCGCCACGGGCGGGTGCGTCTACAATGGCACCGACCTGGTGGTCACTGAAACCGTCTGCGTGAATTTCGATCAGACGATAACGACCGGGTCGTTTTCGACCTTCGTCGTGAGCGACAAGTTCAAGGAGCGCTTGATGAGCAAACTCACGGAGCATGGCAAGACGCTCGAGGACATCAAGAGCATCCACATGGTCAACGGCACCTTCAAGACCATGGCCGTGACCGGTAACAAGAAGCACGACTGGCGGATCACCGCCGATGTCTCCATCGGCCGTCGCGACGATCCCGGCGCCCCGTACACCGACGGCCCGGCGTCGTTCGTGAGTTTCCAGAACCAGTCGCTGCAGGCACTCAAGGGTTCCCCGACGGACGCCCAGTTGAATTCTGCGGGCGTTCAGGTCGTGAACCGGGCCCTGGCCTCGCTGGTCAACGGCGAGAACCCGCGCCTGGTGCTCGTGGTCGACAACGAGACCGTCACGCCGACCCCGTCGGTCAGCGATCCGATGGACTTCAAGCTCCTCACCTGCGTGAAGTTCCAGGTCATCGTCGACATGGGCGCGAGCCAAAGAAAATAGGGGAGACTGACCGAGACCCTGCGATTCTGTGCGGGAGGGCCCGGGCGCCGATGGGCACCCGGGCCTTCTCGTTCACTCCGGGACAGTTCTAACCCCGGGCTGATGCGGACGCATCATCGGGATGGGCGCCCGGGGCCTTTCGTGCTAAGATTCCAGTGGGCCGCGTCACGGGGGAACGATGCGCAGATTCCCGAGCCGCGATCCCGTTCATGACATCCCTTCCTGGGTACCCCTCCTTGCGATGCCGGTGTGGATAACCTCGCCCGAGGGCACCATCACGTACCTGAACACCCGCGCCGAGATGTTGACCGGCAAGGCCGCGGTCGACTGTGTCGGACGCATGTGCCATCTCGTGATCGCCGCCCGGACGCCCGAGGGCGCACCGCTGTGCTCGCCGCGCTGCCGCGTCAAGCGGCTCTCGGACGAGAAGCGGGAAATCGGGCCGATGCGCATGCGCGTTTCGGCACGGGGAGCGAGGCAGGATGTCAAGACGGTGGTGATCGCCCTCGACGACGGCCAGCTGGTCCACTGTGTCGTCGATACCGGGCGGGAGAAGCGCCTGCGGAAGTACATCGACCGGGTCGCGCTGCGGACCCCGAACGCCCACGCGCGGAAGCTCCTTGCCCGGCGGGGCGGGCTGACCTCGCGCGAGACCGAAGTCCTCAGGCTCCTGGCCGACGACGTCGCCCTCCACGATATTGCGGCGAAGCTCGGAGTGAGCTACACGACCGTGCGCAACCACGTCCAGCACATCCTCAACAAGCTGGGCGTGCATTCGATTCTGGAAGCGGTCGCCGTCTACCTGCTGAAGGACGAGTGAGCGGTCACGGCGCGCCGAGCAGCGCGTGCAGTTCGGAAACCTCGGGAATGAACTCCCGGGCTTCTAGCCAGCGAGACCTGGCCGCGGTGGAATCGCCCTGCGCTGCGAGCGCCTTCCCGAGATTCATCAACAGATAGCCGCGGACGAGCGGTCGTTTCTCGTCGAGCGCCAGCACCGGCAGCAGCGCCCGTTCGGCTTCGCGTGGCTGTCCGAGGCGCAGGTACACCGCCGCCAGCTGGTTCGCGACGACGGCGGAGTCGGATTCCTCGCCACGCAGCGCGCGGTGGAAGTAGACCGCGGCGCTGTCGTAGCGGGCCTCGTCGAAGAAGCGGTTTCCGATGTTGACGAATGCCGGCGCGAACTTCGGATTGATCCGCGCGGCCTGCCGGAACAGGGAGTCCGCCACCAGAGCGTACCCGTCCGTCAGCGCCAGCGTTCCCAGTTCGTTGTACGGCGGCGCGTATTCCGGGTCCTTCTCGATCGCCTGGCGAAGGAGGTCTTCTTTCGCGGCGCGGTCGGTGGCGAGAGAGGCGCGTTCGTTGAGATTCTTGGCCGCGGTGCGGTTGGCCTCCGCGCGGCGCCCCTGGATCAGGTTCCACCCCCCGAGCCCCGCGCCGAACACCACCGTCGACACGACCGCAATCACGAGTGCCATGCGCAGCGGTGACGAGTGCCGCTCGACGACCGTCGTCCCGGTCAGTGCGGGCGCGACACCCAGGATCGCGTCGCGGAACGCAGCGGCGTCCGGATACCGCTTGTCGACTTCCTTCACGAACGCACGATCGAGCACCGCCTGCAGCCCCACCGGAAAATCGCCGGACTGGAGCTTCAGGGGCTTCGGTGTCTCGTTGCGGATGGAGTACATGACGGCCATCGGGTGCTCACCCCGGAACGGGTGCATGCCGGTGAGCATCTCGTGGTAGATCGTCGCGAGCGAGAAGAGGTCGCTGCGCGCGTCGACCCTGCGACCGAGCACCTGCTCGGGCGACATATACGGCACCGTGCCCAGCGTGGTGCCCTCCTGGGTCAGCGCGGTGGTGGATGTCAGGTGTACGAGCCCGAAGTCCATGAGCTTGATGACGCCCTCATCCGTCACCATGATGTTCTCGGGCTTCAAGTCTCGGTGGACGATGCCCTCGGCGTGGAGGCGGTGCAGCGCGTCGAGGAGTTGGACCACCCAGCGCGTCGCGGTGCGCCAGTCGATGGCGCCTTTGTCGATGATCTCGCGGAGCGTTTCGCCGTGGATCAGCTCCATGGCCATGTACGGCGCGCCGTCCTCCTCGCCCGCGGCGTACACCGTGATGATGTTGGGATGGTTGATCTTCGAACAGGCGCGTGCCTCGCGGAGGAAGCGCTCCTTGCCTTCATCGCTCAGCGACTTCGCGCGGATGACCTTCACGGCCGCGGGACGGTCGAGTGTGGGATCGTGGGCGCGGTACACCGTGCCCATGCCACCTTCGCCGAGCACGTCGCGAAGCTCATAGCCGCCCATGCGTTTCGGGATCATGGAGAGAGACTAACAGGCTCGCGTGCGGCGTGGCAAGGAAGCCGCACTTCCCGGGGAGCGGGCGACATCGCCCTGCCCGCCGCGGATCCCCGGCCCCGTCCCGGGGCCGTCCGGACACCTACATCTGCGACTTCTGCATCTCCAGGATGGCCTCCTGGGTGCGGCCGGTTTCCACGTAGAGCCGGGAGAGAATCGCGTGGAGCGAGCCGTTGTCCGGATCACTGGCAAGCGCCGTCTCGGTCTCGCCGATCGCGTCGGCCACCAGGCCGCGGTCGAAGAAGAGGCTCGCGCGCATCAGGCGGTACGTCAGCGGCCCGGGCTTCTTCTCATCGATCGCGGCAAGATCCTTCTCGAGAGCGGTCACGTCTTCAGGCGACATCACTTCGAAGAATGCCGCGGTCGTGCGGAGCGGCGGCGACACGAGGGGATCGGTGGTCTCGAGCGTCCAGGAGTACGACACACCGGGCGAGAGCGCGGGGGCGTCGGTCGGATACGCGAGCGCTGTCGCGTTGGAGACATCGGACTGCCAGTGGACGCCCGATTCACCGTAGATCGTGAAACTCAATTCCAGCGAAGGATCGCTGTTCCTCCACCCGAAGGTCGGGCGCGCGTCGCGCACCCGGGTCTGCACGGGGGCCAGGGGGACGAGCGCCGACACCTTGTCGGCCGAGCGCAAACCGCTGATCGAACTGGTCCCCTCGGAGCTCTTGAGTTTGAGGAAGTTGCTCACCACTTCGAAGTTGCCGGTGTTCTTCGCCGGCTGCTTCGCGCCGGGGCGTCCCTTGATGCGCATGCTGCTGTTCGCACCCACCGACACCCAGTTGCCCGCGGCGAACATGATCTCGGCCTCCGCATCCGCCCCCGTCTTCACCTCGTCTCCGTCGTTGAGCGAGAGACCGAAGGAGGCCGCGGTGGACTGCCCGTCCGCGCGGACGACCGTCACGGGTCCGCGGCACGACGTCAGGACGGCGGCCGGGGCGTCGGTTTCCGCGGGAAGCGGGGCGGGCGACTGGCCGATCCCGATGGCGGTGAGAAGCAGAAAGAAAGCGAAGAGCGCGATCCGACGTTTCATCGTGGGCACCTCAAACTGGATAACCTGATAACGGGCAATATCTTATCACATCAGACGGCCGTGTGAAAGGCGCGACATCTGGCACAGTCGCACACCTCTAGTACACGTGTTCGGCCCGAAAGTTGGCGTCGTTTTTCGAGGGCCGGTGCGTGTTTCGAGCGCGGGCGCAATCTGCTAGACTTGCCCTGCATCTTGGAGTCGTCTCGATTGCACAGGATCGCCATTGAAACCATGGGCTGCCGCCTGAACCAGGCGGAAACGGCCATCCTCCAGAGCCGCTTCGCGGCGAAGGGGTATGCGTTCACGACCGACCCCGCCGACGCCGACCTCTTCGTCCTCCACACCTGCACGCTCACCACCCGGGCCACGGCCAGGAGCCGCCAGCGACTGCGCTCGGTGATCCGGCGCAACCCGGACGCGTGCATCGCGGCCATCGGCTGCTATGCGCAGACGGACGCCGAGGAACTCGCGCGTATTCCGGGGGTAGACTACGTGGTGGGCACGGCCGAGAAGCTGCGTCTCGCGGAGATCATCCCCACACCCGTGAAGCTCCCCGAGACCGCGATCCTGAACGGACCGGCCACGGAGGACGCTTTCGAGATCGAAGGCGCCGGGCACTACCCGCTGCACACGCGCGCGAACATCAAGGTTCAGGAGGGCTGCGATTTCGTGTGCGCGTTCTGCATCATCCCGCGCAGCCGCGGGAGGGCGCGGAGTCGTGCATACGATGACATCATCCGCGAGGCGCGCGAGCTGGCCGCCGCCGGTCACCGCGAGATCGTGATCACCGGAGTCAACGTGGGCACCTACCGCGACGGCATGCGGACGCTCCCGGACGTGGTGAAGGCGCTCGGCGACATCGACGGCCTCGCCCGCATCCGCATCAGCTCAATCGAACCCACGACGGTCGAGGATGCGCTGCTGGACGAGATGGCGTCGAACCGGAAACTCTGCCGTTATCTCCACGTCCCGGTGCAGAGCGGAGACAGCGAAACCCTCGCCCGCATGCGACGCCGCCACGACGCGGACGCGTATCGCGCCTTCATGGAGAAAGCGATGGCGCGCGTGCCCGGGATCGGGCTGGGTACCGACGTGATGGCGGGCTTCCCCGGTGAGAGCGAGGCGGCTTTCGAGCGTTCGTGCGAGATGATCGCGGCGCTTCCGTTCGTGAACGTGCACGTGTTCAGTTTCTCGGCGCGGCCGCGCACGAGCGCGTTCGTGATGGACGGCGCGGTGCCGCCGGGGGAGATACGCCGCCGGAGTGAGCGCCTGCACCGGATCGCGCTGGCGAAGAAGCACGAGGTCTACACCTCGCACGTGGGGACGGAGATGGAGGTTCTGTTCGAGAGCCGCGCGTCGGACGGATCGCACGCGGGTTTCTCGGACACGTACGTTCGTGTGCGCGCGGAATCGACCGGCGATATCGTCAACCGGCTCGCGCGTGTCACGATTCGCGGCGTCGATTGTTCGGACGAAGATGTGGTGGCGCTGGGTGAGGTCGCGGCGGAAGTTCCGGCCGGGGCCGTATGAATGCAAGTCTGGCAAGGGAGGGAGCGATGAAGAAGGTGGGAATCTGGATCGATCAGCGCAAGGCCGTCGTGGTCGAGATTACCGACGGTGTTGAAACACGGAAGGTCATCGAGTCGGACGTCGAATCGCTTGCGCCGCCCTCCGGCGGAAAGCGCACCGGCACGCCCTGGGGCCCGCGGACGGGTGTCAAGGAACACGGGCGGGAGGAGCACCACCGCCACCGGCTGGCGAAGTTCTACCGGGAGGTGGTGGCTCAGAT
>CAZPUV010000093.1:0-7507 GCA_964589805.1 uncultured bacterium
GTCATCGGCGGCGTGCTGGGAATGCTCATCGGGTTTCTCATCGCGGCGCTGGTTTCCGCCTTCTCCGTGCTGCCCTATGTGGTAAACGGCGTCATCGTCGTCATCGCCCTCGTCGTCACGATCCTCCTGGGGCTCGTGTTCGGCACGTATCCGGCGGTCAGGGCCGCGCGTCTCGATCCGGTCGACGCGTTGAGGACCGAGTGACGATGGACCTTCGACCTTCACGCAGCTCGCTCTGGCGCGAGAATTTCTCGCAGGCGTTCGACATCGTGCGCACGCACCGGATGCGCTCCGGACTCCTGATTCTGGGCGTCGCCATCGGTATTTCCACCGTTCTGATGATGGTCACGGTTCTCAACGGACTCACGAGCAAGATCTACAGCGACATGGCGTCGGCCAACCGGCCGTACATCTACGTGCAGAAGTTCGACATGTTCGTGAGCGGAGATGAGGCCGAGAAACTCATGCGGCGGCCCGATTTCACGCGCGAAGACGCGGACGCGCTGCCCGGCCTCTGCCCCAGCCTGGATCGCGTGAGTTTCTTTGCCGAGTCGCAGGGGAACTTCGTGGTCCGCTACGGATCCGAGAAGACGCCACCGACCACCGTTCTGGGTGCCGACGAGGCGCTGATGGACATCTTCACGCTGGCGATCGACCAGGGACGCTTCTTCACGGCGTCGGAGGTGAGGTACAGGGAGCGCGTGGCGGTGCTGGGCGCCGGGCCGGCGGCCGACCTTTTCAATGCGGAGTATCCCGTCGGGAAGTTCGTCGTCATCAACGGAGAGAAGTACAAGGTGGTCGGGACCATCAAACCGCGAAAGCAGATATTCGGGTCGTGGTCGGACAACTTCGTCACCATTCCGCACACGACCTACGGCAAGGATATGCAGCGCGAGAGGGACTGGATCTCGCTCGGCGCGACCGTGCGGGACGGGATCCCGCTGGAGCAGGGCGTGGAGGAAATGACCAACGCGCTGCGCATCCGGCGTGGTCTGCGTCCCGCCGAAGCGAGCAACTTCGATGTCCAGACGAGCGAGTCATTCGTCGAACTGGTCAAGAAGGTCACCGTTCCCATCGGTATCGTGCTCACGATCATCGCCTCGATCGGACTGCTGGTGGGCGGGATCGGTGTCATGAACATCATGCTCATCTCCGTCACCGAGCGCACGCGCGAGATCGGCGTGCGCCGGGCGATCGGCGCTGGCCGGGGCGACATCATGCTGCAGTTCCTGGTGGAGGCCGGCACGCTGACCGGCATCGGGGGCGTGATCGGCGTCGTGGCTGGAACCGGCCTGGCGTTCCTGGTTTCGCGCCTGATCAACTTTCCGTTCATGTTGTCGATACCGTGGACCGTCGTGGCGCTCGTCTTCTCGATCGTCGTGGGCGTGATCTTCGGGCTGTACCCGGCGCGGCGGGCGGGCGACATGGACCCGGTCAACGCGCTGCGCTACGAGTAGGTTCGTCCTTGCCGGCGCAGCGGCGGTGCCATAGTTTCATCGCAGGCGCCCCCTTTATCCGATGAATCCGCGGACACGACTCATCTGTACGCTGGTCCTCGTGGCCGGAAGCGCGCTCGCGGGCTCCTCCGCGCGGGCGCAGGGCTTCGGTCTATTCGCAAACGCCTTTCTCGATTCAACCCGTGTTCCCACGACTCGCGTCACGGTGGACGTGCCGTTCCGCTCGCTGATCTTCCTCAAGAAGGAGGGTTACTTCGACTCGCGTTACGAGGCGTACATCTCGATCCGGGAGAACCGGAAGAAGGCCCCCCCTCCGACGACCTACGTGCTCCGCGGGTTCGCCACCGTGAAGACCTACGAGGAATCCAGGCGTCGTGATCAGAGGTCCCGGGCATGGCGGGAATTCAGGCTTCCACCCGGCGAGTACACGATCGAAGCGAAACTGACGGTCACCAACACCCAGATTGCGATGCAGCGTTCGATAACCGTTCGCGTGCCGGATTTTCTCGCGTCGGGGATCGGCTTTGGAACGCCGACGGTGCTGGCGTTGCCGCCTGGGTACGATGCGGGTTTCCGTCCGTGGTCGGAGGCGCGCGAACTGGAGGAGAAATCGAGCACACCCCCGGACGAGACGATCGCCGGGCTCGACCGGCAGCCGGCGGTGCGGTTTGCGCTCTACCTTGACGGCGAACCGGATGAGCCCGAGCCGTGCGACATCTTCTACGAGGTGACCGACGGCGGCGACCGGCAGATACTCTACGGGAAGCGCCGGGTTTCTCTTCGAGGAAGAGACGACGAGTTCGTCGTGGTATTCAACGTCGACGACTGGGCGCCGGGGGCGTACAGCGTGAATCTGCGCGCGCGCACGTATGGTCCAGACCGGGACGCGACGGCGTCCGCGAACATCCGCGTCGACGTCACGCGCGCGATGCTCGGCGTGAATTTCGAGGACACCCTCGAAATACTCGGACTGATAGCGAGCAACTCCGAGCTGAAGCCGCTCCGGGACGCAAGCGAGTCCGGGCGCGCGGCGGCATGGGCGAGCTTCTGGGCCGCGCGCGATCCGGATCGGAGCACCGACGTGAACGAGGCGCTCGAACAGCACCTCGCGCGCGTTCAGTACGTGACCCGGGAGTACTCGCAGTTCGGACCGGGCTGGCGGACCGATCGCGGTCGCGTGTACATCCGCTACGGTCCGCCCGAACAGATCGACACGGCCATGGATCAGAGGTCGCGCGGCGAGTACGAGATCTGGCGCTACTACAGCATCGGGCGCTCCTTCGTGTTCTACGACATGTTCGGTGTCGGCGACTACAAACTGGTCGAGGGCGATCTGTGACCGCCGCCGCGCGCGCGTTCGCGTTGCTGGTCGCCGCGCTGGCGCTGGCGGGCTGCGGCGGGGAGCGGACCTCGTCGAGCATGCTCGAACTCGCGCTCGAGACCGCCCCCAACCGCATCGACCCCGCCTTCGCGGTGGACGTCGCGGAGGGGGAGATATGCGCGCTCATCTGCGACGGGCTGGTGGGCTTCGGGCCCGACGGTGACATCGTTCCCGGGGTTGCGCGCGACTGGTACGTGGAAGACGGGCGGCGATACGTCTTCCATCTGGATGGTCGCGCGCGATTCTCCAGCGGCCGGCCGGTCCGGCCGGCAGACGTGGTCGCGAGCTTCGAGCGCGTCCTGGCACCCGCCACCGCGTCGCCGCGCGCCTGGGTGCTCGAGCGCGTGCGGGGGAGCCGCGCATTCCAGGACGGCTCCGCGCGCGCCGTCGCCGGACTGGTGGCGCGGGACGATTCGACCCTCGTGGTCGAGCTCGACGAGCCCTTCGCGCCGTTCCTGTCCATGCTCGCCATGCCCGCGGCGCGCGTGGTCGATGTCGCGAGCGTGGACCCGAAGGGATCGAAGCCCCCGATCGGGTCGGGTCCGTGGGTCCTGTCGGAGTGGATACGAGGCGACCGGATCACGCTCACCCCCAATCCGCACCACGTCCGCCGCGCGCGCGCAATCGAGGGGGTGCGTTACCGGGTGATCCCGGAGCCGTTCACGCGCGTGGCCGAGTTCGAGGCCGGAACGATCGACGTGCTCGAGATACCGGACGCGGAAGTGGCGCGATTTCGGAACGACCCCGAGGTTTCGTCACGATTGATGCGGCGCCCGGAACTGCGCGTCCTGTACGTGGGGCTCAACAACACGCGCTTCACCGACCCCCGCGTGCGGCGCGCGCTGAACCTCGCCGTGAACGTCGACCAGCTGATCCGCGTCTTCGCCGCCGGCGACGCGGTGCCCGCGCACGGCTCGATACCGCCGGGCCTGTCCGGGCACCGGGAGCGGCCGGGATTCGGCTACGACCGGACCGAGGCGCGGCGGCTGCTATCGGAAGCGGGCTACCCGGAGGGCTTCCGGATCGAGGTGTGGCAGCGCGAGGGTGCGGAGGGCAACCGTATCGCCGAGGCGATCCAGGGCTACTGGAGCGAAGCCGGGATCCAGGCGACACTCGTGCGCCGCGAATGGTCGGCGTTCAAGCAGGCGGTGAGCGCCGGCAAGGTGGACGCATTCCTCCTCGACTGGGTCGCGGATTACCCCGACGCGGAGAACTTCCTCTTCCCGCTGTTTCATTCCGCCAACCAGGGAGGTGGTGGCAACCGCGCCTTCTTCTCGGACCCCGACATCGACCGCCGCATCGTCGAGGCCAGCCGGACGCTCGACGGGGACGCCCGCGCCGGGGCTTATGCGCGCGTCGACAGCCTGATCTACGCCCGGGCGCCGTGGGTATACCTGTATTTTCCGACGACGCTGCACGTGGCGTCGGAGCGGATCGCGGGCTACCGCCTGCCGGTCCTGTACCTCGGCAACGACTTCAGCGCCGTGACACTGCGACCTTGACCCTCCGATACCGCGGTTGCTGCTTTCGCGCGAAGTGGCCTATGCTGCCCGCGTGCTGGCCTACACGATCCGACGGTTGCTTCTCTTCGTCCCGCTGCTTCTCGGCGTGGCGACGATCACGTTCCTTCTTCTCCACGTGCTCCCGGGCGACCCGGTGTTGAGCATGGTGGGAGAGCGGTACGACGCGGAGACGATCGCGCGGCTGCGAGCCGAGATGCGTCTCGACGCGCCGCTCTACGAGCGTTACGCGTATTACCTCGGGGATCTCGCGCGTCTCGACCTCGGGGTTTCCTACGTGACCGGAACCCCCGTGTGGGACTCGATCCGCGACCGCTTTCCCCACACCATGCGGCTCGCGGTCGCGGCCATGTCGATCGCCGTCCTGCTCGGTGTCACGATCGGCGTGCTGGCGGCCTGGAGGCGAGGTACCGCACTCGACTACCTGCTGGTGGGTGGAGCGGTGGTGGGCGTGTCGATGCCGGTGTTCTGGCTGGGTGTGCTGCTGATCTACGCGTTCTCGATGCGGCTGGGTATCCTGCCCGCGTCGGGCTTCGGCAACGGAGGACTCGCCTATCTGGTGCTGCCGGCGGTGACGCTCGCGATGGCGTCCACCGCCTACGTGGCACGCATCACACGCTCGAGCATCCTGGACGAGATCAACGAGACCTATGTCAAGACGGCGCGCGCCAAGGGGGCGGGGGAGGCGCGGGTGATGGTGCGGCACGCGCTGCGCAACGCGCTCCTGCCCATCATCACCGTGGTCGGTGTGGACTTCGGCAGCTACCTGAGCGGCGCCGTCCTCACCGAGTCGATCTTCGCCTGGCCGGGCCTGGGCCGCTTCACCCTGGATGCGATCATGAAACGCGATCTTCCGGCCATTCAGGGCGCGGTGCTGTTCATGGCCATCCTGTTCATGCTCGTCAATCTCGCCGTTGATCTTCTCTACGCGCGCGTCGATCCGCGCGTCAAGCTGGGGAGGTCGGGCTGACGTGTCGAGCGGTGCCGCGCATGTCGGTTTGAGGCCGCAGGCCCGGACGGCGCCGGCGGCGGATTTCCTTCGCCGGCTGGGAGCGAACCGCGCGGGCGTGGTGGGGGCCGCACTGGTGATGATCGTCCTGCTCGGCGGTCTCATGGCACCCTGGCTGACGCCGTATCAGCCCACCGAGATCGCGATGGACCGCGCGCTGCTCCCGCCGCACGCCGCTCATCCCCTGGGAACGGATGCGTTCGGGCGCGATGTGCTGTGCCGGGTGCTCTTCGGCGCGCGCTTCTCGCTGGAAGTCGGCATCGTCTCGCGGCTGCTCGCACTCGCGCTGGGCACGTTTCTCGGCCTCGTCGCGGGCTACTTCGGAGGCCGCACGGACCAGGCCGTGATGCGTCTGGCCGACGTGACGCTGGCGTACCCCGGTCTGCTGCTCCTGATCGCGGTGATGGCGGCCGTGGGACCGAGCAAGGTGGCGTTGTTCGTGGCCCTCGGGTTCGTGGGGTGGGCCGGTGTGGCACGTCTCGTGCGAGCGCAGGTGTTGTCCCTGAAGGAACGCGAGTTCGTGCTCGCGATCCGCTCGATCGGGGCGACGCACGCGACGGTGATCGTCCGGCACCTGCTTCCCAACGTGCTGACGCCGATTCTCGTGATATTCTCCATGGGTCTGGGCGCGTCGATCATGGCGGAGTCGTCGCTGAGTTTCCTGGGGCTCGGCGCGCAGCCGCCGCAGCCAAGCTGGGGATCCATGATCAGCGGCGGACTGGACTACCTGCGCGTCGCGCCGTGGCTGTCGCTGGCGCCGGGTCTCGTGGTGACCGTGACCGTGCTGGGCTTCAACCTGCTCGGTGACGCGCTGCGGGACATGTACGACCCGCGGCTGGGCGGGGCGCGACGGGCCGGAGGATGATGCTGCAGAGGCTGAACGACACGATCGCGACGGTGCTCGAAGAGCGCGGAGCCGACCAGCGAACGGTGTTCGCGCGGGCCGCGACGCTTCCGCCGGACGGCTCCGTGATCGAGCTCGAGTGCAGCGACGCCGGCGTTGCCGACGACGTCACGCGCCGCCTGGACCTCACCGGGGGCGAGACCGGCCGTCTGCGGGTATCGATTCTGCCGTCGCCGGGCCTGCCGCGGTGGCTCCTGCCCGTGAGCAGCGTGGCCGACATCCGGCGTTCGCCCTCGCACGCGTCCGAACTCGTGAGCCAGGCGATCTGCGGGGACCGGCTCGAGCCCCTCAAGTCGGAGGGGGAGTGGTTTCTCGTCCGCTCGGCCGACGGGTACCTCGGGTGGATTCGCGACTGGCACGTGGCCGACGGCGGGCGCCTGGACGAGTTCGAGGCGCGTGCCGGCTACCGGGTATCGGTGAACCACGCCGAGGTGCTCATGCGGCCGGAACGCGGTGCTCTGCCCGTGGCCAACCTCGTCGTCGGGACGCCGCTGGCCGCATCGCCCGGGGGCGGGCGCGGCTGGCTCGCCGCCGAGCTGCCGGACGGAACGACCGGGTTCGTACGCAGCGGGCAGGTCGAGAAGCGCCCGGCCCGGCGGCGGAAGGTGTCCAGAGACGGCCTGGCGGCCACCGGGCTGCGGTTTCTCGGGATACCCTACCTGTGGGGTGGCACCACCCCCAACGGGTTCGACTGTTCCGGCCTGATCCAGCGGATCTACCGGCTGAACGGGCTCTCGCTCCCCCGGGATTCGGACATGCAGGCCCGTTCTGGCAAGGAAAAACGTGGACATTTCCTGGACGAGCTCGTCGCCGGGGATCTCCTCTTCTTCGCAAAGAGCGGGCACCGGGTGACCCACGTGGCCATGGTGCTTCCCGACCGGTTGTTCCTGCACGCGCACGGGCAAGTTCGTGTCAATTCATTAGATCCAGCGCATCCTCTGTTCTCGCCGGATCTGGCCCGCGACTGGCGGCTGACCCGGGATCCACTCGGTGGCGGCTGACGCCGGGGCCCCCCCGCGCCCGATTTCCGCGTGAGAACGGGTGCTCGGCGCCCTGCAAAAAAAAGTTGACACGTTTCGGAGCCCGTCCTTAACGTTCCCGGTCAAAGCTGGAAGCATTCCCCGCGGGGAGTGTTTTCCCGGGAGCTTCCGCCCGTTCGGCGGGTGCTGAGAAGATCCGCCAGGGGCGTGGGCCGACAGCCGCGCGATTAACGACTCGTAGGCGGCGAACGATCGC
>CAZPUV010000093.1:7517-9070 GCA_964589805.1 uncultured bacterium
ATGGACTCGGGTTTTGATCGACGCGCCGACAGGCGCACCGCCCCAACGGAGCACCCGTCAGGGCTTTGTTGAAGTAGGGTTTGTAAGCACGGGAATGGGAGACGCCGGCAGAGGCCGGTGGAATGCTCGGAAAACCATTCCCACCAGAGGAGGTCAAAATGTTGAAGAACTGGAGCAGGATTGCGCTTGCTTCGTTCCTGGTTCTCTCACTCGGGGCGTCGGCCGTGTTTGCGACGACGGCCCGGGTCCGGTCGCTGGCGAACGTCGGCGACTACATCAGTGACGATTCGAACGTCAACCGCTGGTACAGCACGCTGTCGTCGTACGCCAACCAGGTGAACGCCGAGATGGGCACCTGGGAGGGCGACGCCAGTGATCTGGTGGACACCCGCGGACTGGGCTGGAACCATGCCTGCGGCGAGGACGGCAAGTACGGTACCTACCGGATCAGCCTCAATGAGGCTTCGGTCAATCATCCCGGGTTCTGGATCGGCAACCCGTTCTATTCCGTCCATGCACCGCAGGACGTATTCGCGTTTGGCGGATCGTTCAGCCTTGACGATCCGACCGGCTATTTCGAAGACACCCCGCTGAACCGCTGGGACGTTGCCGGGGGCTGGGAACTCGGCGAGACGCTCGCCCTCGGTCTTGCGATCACGCAGTCGAAGTGGAAGGCTGAGACGACCGAAGACGGCGGCCAGGAAGCCAGCAACTCGTGGATGACGGTCGGCGGCGGTCTCACCTGGACCAACAACGACAACACCGTTCTCGACCTGTCGGTCACCTTCGGATCGGCCGGCGGGAACTCCACCGACACGACCCGTACGATCGAGTGGGACAGCAAGGTGGCGTTCGACGTCGCGGCCCGTGCCTTCTACGACTGGAAGGACGACGTGACGCTCGTGCCGGTGGTCGAGTTCGCGAGTTCGAACTACAGCCTGCAGAGAACCGTGACGCCGGCTTCGGCCATTCCGACGCCGAACGGTCTCAAGACCACGGACTTCATGCTCGGTCTCGGTCTGAACATGGATGTCAACCAGGACAACATGCTCGTGTTCGCGGTCGAGGTCATGAAGCGCAAGTGGGAGAACTCGAACGAGGATTCGACGTCGGTGACGGTCTCGGATACGTACATGCCGACGATCCGTCTGGCTCTCGAGTCGCACATCACGTCGTGGCTGACCACGCGCGTGGGCGCTGCGAAGTACCTGGCGACGCGGAAGGCCGAGTTCCAGGATGAAGAGGCGAAGGCTGGCGTCGGTACGCCTTCCGACGTGCTCGATGATCTCTTCGACGAGGGTTCCGTGCCGAGCAGCTTCGAGTGGTTCCTTGGTTGCGGATTCAACGTTGCCGAGTGGACGATCGATCTCGAGCTCGCGCACGAGACGCCGTTCAATCTGGGTTACTGGCTGACCGGTTACGAAGATTGGAACAATGGCCCGGTGGGCCGTATTTCGGCGGTCTACAACTACTAGTCTCTCCGGACGGAGTTTCGTCCGATTGACCGGTTGGGCGGCCCCCTCGCAAGGGGGGGCCGCTTTTTTTTTCCTGCT
>CAZPUV010000094.1:0-9040 GCA_964589805.1 uncultured bacterium
TGCTCCCCGAACATCTCCCCCCGGGGACTTCGCTGTTCGATGATCCCGTCGGTATAGAGGAGCAGGAGATCCCCGGGGCGGAAGGCCACGGCACCCTCTTCGTAGCGCTGGTTGCGGTGGGCCCCGAGCACCATGCCGCCGTTCCCGAGGCGGTCCACGTAGTCGTCGGTGGCCAGAAGGGCGGGGCACTGGCCAGCGCTCGAGAATGTGAGAATGCCGCGGGGGACGTCGAGCACCCCGCAGAAGAAGGTGGCGAACTGGCCGGGCTTGGCGTGGCGGACCAGGAACTCGTTGAGTTCGTGGTTCAGTTCGTGGGGCGGAAGCTCCCCCTTGAGGGCCTGGTTCTTGAACACGGCCTGCAGCGAGGCCATGAGCATCGCGGCGGGCACACCCTTGCCGCTCACGTCGCCGATCGCAACCACGACACGATCGTCGTCGATCCCGAAGTAATCGAAGTAGTCGCCGCCGACCTCGGTGGAGCTGACCATCTGCCCGTGGATCTCCACGTCGCGCATGCGCGGGGGTGTCCCGGGGAGGAGCGCCTGCTGGATGTCACGGGCGAGCATGACCTCGCTCTTCAGCCGTTCCTTTTCGATGGAGGACTGGATGAGGTCGGCGTTCTCGATCACGAGCGCCATCTGCTCCGCGAACGTCTCCAGGAGTTCGTTGTCGGCGCGGCGGTATACGAGTCCGGAGCGCTTCTGCCCGAGAAGGGCCAGGCCGATGAGACGGTCCGGGGCTGCGATGGGCACGCAGACAGACAGGCCCGGAATCGAAAGGAGTTCGCGGGACTCCGCGTCCAGGCGGGGGCGCTCCCACGACGGGTCGAGGTACTCGACGGGGAGTGGTGTGCGGTAGCGCGTGAGATACCGTCCCAGGAAGGACTCGGACGGGAACGTCGGGGGCGTCGTCGCGGGCGATCCGTCGGAACGCACGCGCGTGAGTTCCCTGGATCCATTGCTCAGGTAGATCGCGACGAAAGACGGGTGCAGAAGCGCGCCGCACCGGTTCACGAAATGATCGACGATCTCCTCGCGGGTGAGAGTGCGCGCCAGCGAACGCCCGAACTCGACGACCTCCTGCCGGTAGACGTAATCCGTCCGGTAGAAGAGCCGGTCGACGAATCCCTGGACGCGGTCGCGAGCGGGCGCGAATGCCACCGCCAGCGCGAAGACGGCGAACGGCAGCCAGGCATACTCGCTCACGCCGAACTCGGCCGACAGGAACCTGCCCAGCGACTGGACGACGAGGTAGTAGCCGGCCACCAGCAGGCCGGTGAGAAGGGCGTAGACGATGCTCTTGCGCACCACCGCGTTGAGTTCGATCGCGCCGTGCTTCAGTATCGCGTAGCCGAAAGAGAGCGGCACGAACCCGAGACACAGGGCCACGGGAACCGAGGCGCGCCCGGCGCTCTCCGGATGGAAACTGCCCTGAAGCGTGTTCGCCAGGAACGGGAGCAGGCCCGCGATGGTTCCCGCGATGACGACACGCAGCTTCTGCTTCTGCGGGCGCGGGGACGACCGGTAGGCGCGGATGAAGACGATGAGCGACGCGAGCGTGTAGCTCACGAAGTAGAGCGTGGACGAAGCCAGCACCAGCGTCACGCCGTCTTCGAAGGGCGAGGCGGAGACGAAGCGGCTCGCCGCCACGGTGGCGCTCCCGGCGAAGATGAGTGCGGGTGCCGCGTAGAGCCAGAGGGTCCGTGCGCGACGCGCGTCGTCGGGACGGGCGCGGTCGGGGAAGCGCAGGAAGAAGTGCAGCAGTGTGGCGGGGAACAGGAGGATGAGCGCGTCGGATATCAGTTCACCGCCGAGTTGCCACACGGGATTCGCGGTCGAAGGACGGTCGGTGAGAAACACCGCCAGCAGGGTCGAGTTCACCGCGAAGAGTGTGGCGAGGGCATCGGCCCGGCGCAGGTACACCCAGAGCCCGACGACGAGGAACATCGCGGCGAGCACGGCCAGCGCCCCGCGCTCGAGCATGAGGGACCGCGGGAGGGCGTCGTAGCGGATCACGGCGCGAACGGTCCGGCCCCCGCGGTCGAGTTCATAGACCTGCTCCCGGAAGGCGCGGTTGGATGCGACGAGCTGCTGGTAGTGCAGGCGGTTGCGCAGCGGGCGCCCGTCGATGGCCAGGATCTCGTCTCCGCGCTGGATGTCGGAGGCGGCGTTGGGTCCCTCGGCGTCCACGCTCTGGACGACGAGGTTGCGCGTCTGGAGCCCGGAGTACGGCGACTCCAGGCGCTCGCGCGCCCCCGGAAACTCCAGGACGACGATCGCCAGGACGAAGACGAGGAGCAGGGGACGCAGAAAGCGGGCGGCTCGATGCCCCGGGAACGATGGCCGCGCCGTGGGTAGCTCATTCATTCGATCGTTCCTCCGCGGTTCGAACCGTGAGCGTGGCGACGGCCCGCGCGACGTGTCAACCGTAATCCGGCCGCGGGAGGGCGCGGGCGGGGTCCGAGGAAGACCTTGCGGGCGCGCGAGGGCTGTGCTAGTCTGGCAAATCTAAAGGAATTACAGACCTGCGCCTTACATTTTTTCTCCCGGGAGTGAGCGGTCCATGACGGCGACGGCCAAACGAACTCGAAAGAACATCAAGGAAGACCAACTTGTCACCGCGACCGTGCGCGCGAGCGAATGGGCGCAGGAACACTTCAACATGGTCATCATCGGCGCCGTCGCGCTGGTCGCTGCGGTCGCCGTGCTGGTTTTCGTGTCCAACAGCCGTCAGAGCAGCGCGCGCCAGAGTGAGCAGCAGATGGGTTCGGCGCTGGCACTGATGCAGCAGGGCGACTTGAACGCCGCGCGCTCGACTTTCGAACAGATCTACGAACGCCACGGCGGACCCAAGGCGGTGGCGGCGCGCTTCATGAAGGCGGAGTGCGAACTGCGGCTGGGCAACCACGCGCAGGCGATACGCGACTACGACGAGTACCTCGCGAGGAAAGGGGACTACCCGGTGTTCGAGGCCGCGGCGTACACGGGCAAGGGGCTGGCCTACGAGGGCACGCGGCAATGGAACGATGCTGCCGAGGCGATGATCGCCGCGCTGGGATCGCTGGACGAGGGCGACCCGCGCTACTGGGACGCGGCCTACCGCGCGGGCACGTTCCTGGAACAGGCCGGCAAGCCGAAGGATGCGCTCAAGTATTATGAGATCGTCGCGAACGGCGCGACGGGCCAGCTGCGCGAGCGCGCGGGCGTGGCGGTGGCTTCACTCAAGTAGATCCGCGTCCGCAGGGAGCGAATTAAACGAGTGCTTGCGGTGTCCTCATTTCCGGATTCCGATCGCGCCTCGCCCACCGACCACGAGCGATGGCACGCCGCCCTCGGCTATCTGTTCTTCCTCTGTTTCCTCGCCCTCTGGAAGGCCCGTGACAGCCAGTTCGTCCGTTTCCACGCCCGCCAGGCCTTTCTGCTGTTCCTCGCCGAGTGCGTGGCCTTCGTGGCCATCGTGGTGATCGACCGCACGGTCGGGAGGCTGCCGTTCCTGGGGCTGATCCTCGTCGTGATCGCGCAGGTGGTCGTTTACCTGACCGCGCTGTTCCTGTCGGTCATGGGTTTCGTGAAGGCGCTGTTCGGCGAGCTCTGGGACATGCCGTTCTTCGGTCCGTACCGCGAGAAGATCCCGCCACTCTGAAGCCTCCGGGGCTTACCCGCGGGGAAGACTCCCATGGAGGGCCAGCCCGCGTGGCCCGGCCGCGCCGCCGGGGCTGACCTTATGGCGCATAAGATATATTATGTTAACTGCACTCCCCGGACCCTGAAACTCCCGGGTGACCCGTCCCCGGTCTCCACGGCTCACATGACGATGTTGACGAGGCGGTTCTGGATCACGACCACCCGCCGCGGCGTCGCGCCGGCGAGGATCTCGCGGATGCGTGGATTGGCGAGCGCGATCTCCTTCATGCGTTCGGGATCCGTGTCGGTCGGAACGCTCTCGCGCGCGCGGATCTTGCTGTTCACCTGGATCACGAGGTCGAAGACCTCCTCGCGGACGTACTCCGGGTCGGCCGCGGGCATCGGCGTATCGAAGATGCTGCCGGCATGACCCGTTCGCTCCCACAGTTCCTCGCAGATGTGCGGGGTCATGGGTGCGAGCAGACGGATCAGCGTGTCGAAGGCGAAACGCAGCACGTCGTCGCGGTGCGGCCCGCCGTCTGAAGGCGCGGTGTCGAGGAACGTGCCGGTGGCGTTGGACAGCTCCATGAGCGCGCTGATCGCCGTGTTGAACCGGAAATGGTCGCCGACGTCCGTCAGGACACGAGCGATGGTCCGGTGGGTCTTGCGGAACAGGTCGCGCTCCGCGGGTGCGAGCCCGTCGTACGGGACCGGCCCGGTGAGAGGCCGGGACAGCACGTCCGCATTGCCCTCGTACGTGCGCCAGACGCGGTTGAGAAACCGGTGGCACCCCTCGACGCTCTCATCGTTCCACTCGATGTCGCGCTCGGGCGGACCGCAGAAGAGGATGTAGAGGCGCATCGTGTCCGCGCCCATCGGTTCGATGATGGTGTCCGGCCGGACCACGTTGCCCTTGCTCTTCGACATCTTGATCCCGTTCTTGCACACCATGCCCTGGGTGAACAGCCTTGCGAACGGTTCGTCGAACGAGATGTGCCCCCGCGAGTGCAGGAACTTGGTGATGAACCGGGCGTACAGCAGGTGCAGGATCGCGTGCTCGACGCCCCCGATGTACTGATCCACGGGCAGCCACGCGTCGCACAGGTCCTTCGGGAACGGTCGCCTTTCGTCCTGCGGGCCCAGGTAACGCAGGAAGTACCAGCTCGAGTCCACGAACGTGTCCATCGTGTCGCTGTCGCGTTCCGCGGGGCCGCCGCACGACGGGCAACGCACGGCGCGAAACGCCTCGCTCGTCGCAAGCGGGCTCTTGCCGTCGCCGCGCGGATGGAAATCCACGTCCTCGGGCAGGAGTACGGGCAGCTCCGCCTGGGGCACCGGTACGACGCCGCACGCGGAACAGTGGATCATGGGAATCGGCGCCCCCCAGTAGCGCTGGCGCGAGATCAGCCAGTCGCGCAGCCGGTAGTTCACCCTGCGCCTGCCGGTTCCCTTCTGTTCGAGTTCGGCCGCGATACGGTCGAATGCCACCGCCTGCGGGAGACCGTCGTATTCGCCGCTGTTGACGAGTGTGCCGTTGCCCTCGTAGGAGGATGTCGGCAATGTCGTCGCGCCGTCCGCGGGACGGACCACCTCGACGATGGGCAGGCCGTAGCGCGTGGCGAACTCGAAGTCCCGCTGGTCGTGCCCCGGGACG
The DNA here is from genome assembly GCA_964589805.1 of uncultured bacterium. Classification (GTDB taxonomy): domain Bacteria; phylum Krumholzibacteriota; class Krumholzibacteriia; order WVZY01; family JAKEHA01; genus JAKEHA01. Next base: position 5,278 of record CAZPUV010000094.1, read on the forward strand.
GCCATGATCGCGCCGGTGCCGTACTCCATGAGGACGTAGGGCGCGATGTACACGGGAATCGGCCGCGCGGTGAACGGGTTGATCGCGTGCGCATCGAGAAACACGCCCTCGCGGCTGGGATCGATGCGCGCCTTGCCGCTCAACCGCTCGGCCGTGAAGCGGGCGATCGCGTCGCGAAACTCCGCCTCGCGCGCGCAGCCGGCCACCAGGCGCTCCACCTCCGGGTGTTCCGGCGAGAGGACGAGGAAGGTCGCACCGAAGATCGTGTCGGGTCGGGTCGTGAAGCACGTTACGCGGCGACTGGTGCCCTCTATCTCGAAGTCGATCTCGACGCCGTCGCTGCGGTCGATCCAGTTGCGCTGCATGGTGACCACGCGCTCGGGCCAGTCGGCGAGAGTCTTCAGGTCGTCGAGGAGACGGTCCGCGAACGCCGTGATGCGGAAGAACCACTGTTCCAGATGCCGTTCCTCGATGGGAGTCCCGCAGCGCTCGCAGCTGCCGTCAACCACCTGCTCGTTGGCCAGCACGGTGCGATCCTTCGGGCACCAGTTCACGGATGCGGCCTGCCGGTATGCGAGGCCGGCGTCGTAGAGCTGGAGGAACAGCCACTGCGTCCAGCGGTAGTAGCCGGGGTCGCACGACGTGACTTCGCGCGTCCAGTCGTAGACGATTCCCCAGCGGTGGAACTGCTCCTTCATACGCGCGATGTTGTCGCGCGTCCATTTTGCGGGGTGGATGTCGCGCTGGATGGCCGCGTTCTCCGCCGGCAGACCGAACGCGTCCCAGCCCATGGGGGCCAGCACCTCGCGGCCCTCCATCTTCTTGAAGCGGGCCAGCGAATCGCCGATGACGTAGTTGCGCCCGTGACCGACGTGGAGCTCGCCGGAGGGATACGGGAACATCATGAGGCAGTAGAATTTTCGGTCGGTGGCGGAGAGATCGCAGCGCAGGAGTCCGTCGCGGGCCCATCGCTCCTGCCACTTCGATTCGATCTCGGCGTGGGGGTACTTCGCCATGTCGGGCGTCTCCGGGATTGGTTGCGGTCGTGAACGCGGGCTATGCGCCCGAAAAGCGGGCGATGACATGGATGTCGGTGCCCACGGTATCGATTTCGACCCGTGCGCCGGCGGACTCCAGACAGGCGGCCACATCGGCGGCCGCGTCCGGGCTGCTGACGACGACGCGCAGCAGATCCGGTCGGCCCTTCTCGAGCTGGGTCTCGACCATGAGGCGCGGGCCCGGCTTCGAGAGTCCCCGGGCGTTGATTCGAACCTCGCGGTCCACGCTGGAATGTTCTCCGTTTCGAGGGTCGCGCGTCCCGGCCGGGGACGGGCACCCACGGTCCTCCCCGCTGCTCCAGGCCCGGCGGCCGCGTTTTCAGCCGCTCAATCTACGGGGAAAGCGACGGGGTGGCAAGGGCTTTCCCGACGTGCGCGGCCAGCAGCGCCTCCTCGATCACGCTGCGCGCGTCGAGCGAGGTCGTCTTGAGCTTGAGGTCCGCCCAGCGCAGGTTTGCGAGCAACGCTTCGAGTGCCGGCCGCGACGTCCGCGCCGACTGCTCCCGGAGTTTGCCGGCGAAGAACGGGCTCGCGGTGGCGGCGATCTCGCCCGCCAGGGCCCGGTCGGTCGAGACCGCGCGGCCCCGCTCCTTCACGAGGGCCTGCACCTCGAGCAGCGAGACGACGCGCCGCAGCATCATCGCCACGACGAACACGGGCTCCTCCCCCGAGTCGATGAGGCTCGCGAGCCGGGGAAGCAGCGTTGCCGGGGCGGACGCACCGACGCCGTCCAGTACGGAGAAAAGGCTGTCGGTGCGGTAGCGGCCCACCACCGAGGCTACGAGCTCGGCCGTCACCCGCCCGGATTCAGGCCGTGCGAGGAGGATCTTGTCGACCTCGTTGGCCAGATCGATCAGCGCCGTCCCCACGGATTCGATGAGCAGATCGAGCGCCTCGGGATCCACCTGCACGCCTTCGCGGCGGAAGCGGGCCAGCACCCGCTCGAGGGTTTCGCTCTCGTTGAGCGCGGAGAACGCGAATGCCACACCCGAACTGGCCGCCACGGCGGCGAGCCGCTTGTGTGCGGCGGTCTCGAGCTTCTCGCTCGACGACTCGACCACCAGGGTGAACGCGTCCGGAACGGCCGAGGCCCGTTCGATGACGCGGTCCCGGTTTGACGTCGAGAGCGCCTCGAAGTTCTTGAGGATCACCATGCGGCGCGAGGCGAACAGCGGATAAGACTGCATGCGGTCCTCGAACGCCTGGGCATCGAACTCCTCGCCATGCACGATGTCGAGGTTGAAGGTGCGCTCGCCCTCGGGCAGCGCGGCCTGGATCAGTTCGCGGACGAACTCCCGCTTCATGTGTTCTTCGGGACCGTGCAGGAAATAGACCGTCTTCAGGCGCCCCTGGCGCACCTCGTCGAAGAGCTTCTTGTAGGCGGAAAGCCGGGATGGCACTGGCTCACCAGTCCTGGACGGTCAGGTTGAGGATCTGGTTGGTGATCTCCAGCAGGCTCTCCTCGACCGCATCGCTGAAAGTCCGCCCGTTCGCCACCTGTTCGACGAAGTAGGAACCGTTGCCCTCGATCGAGCGGCCCTCCCAGATGGGTTCGTTGGTCCGCCGGTTGAACATGGTCACAACGACTTTGATGACAACTATATATTCCTCTGCATTCAGATTCTGGTTGAAGGAAAACGGACGATTCTGGAACTCGGTGATCCTCCCTTCGAGGACCGCGTCCGCCGCGTTCTCCCCCACCACCTTGAGGGTGTTGTCCTCGACCAGGTTGCGGATGATCCGTTCCGTGACCGAGATCTCCAGGTTGGGTTCCGACGTCGTGTTCTCGAAGAACGGGACGTAGATGCTCTTGATGTCCCGGGCAGTCCGGGACGTCGTGCTGTATCCGCAGCCGGCCGCGGCCGAAGCCACGAGCGCCAGGGCGAGGACAGCAAGCGTATCAGCCCGTCGTGGGTACTTCGCTCTCATCGCCGATGTTGAAGCTCTTCATCCGGTAGCGGAGCTTGTCGCGTTTGACATTGAGCAGGCGCGCGGTCCGGCTCTGATTCCAGCCGGACTCTTCCGAGGCTTTCATGATCAGGGAGCGCTCCACGTCGCCGACGATCGAATCGAAGTCGATTCCCTCTTCCGGGATGGGGGCGGCGAGGATCGAGTCCAGGCGCCGGCCGAGGGTCCCTTCGTCCGCGTGGTGGGCCGTGAACGGAAGCATCTCTTTGCGCAGCACGGGGCCGCTCTCGAGCAGCACGACGCGCTCGATCACGTTCTTGAGCTCGCGGATGTTGCCCGGCCACGGATAGGCCATCAACGACTGGCGCGCCTCGTCTGAGATCTGGCTGAAGTTCTTGCTGAACTTCGCATTGAACACATTGATGAAGTAATTGACGAACTTGAGGAGATCCTCCTTGCGTTCGCGAAGCGGTGGAATCAGGAGCGGGACCACCTTGAGACGGTAGAAGAGGTCGGCGCGGAACCGTTGCTCGTCGACTTCCTTCTGCAGGTCGCGGTTGGTGGCGGAAACCACGCGCACGCTCACGCTGATGTCCTGCGTGCCGCCCAGACGCCGGAACTCCATGCGCTCGAGCACCTTGAGCAGCTTCACCTGGATGGTGAGGCTCATCTCGCCGATTTCGTCGAGGAACAGCGTCCCGCGGTTGGCCAGTTCCAGCAGTCCCTGTTTCTGGCCCTTGGCGTCCGTGAAGGCCCCCTTCTCGTAGCCGAAGAGCTCGCTCTCCAGGAGGGTCTCC
>CAZPUV010000095.1:0-3343 GCA_964589805.1 uncultured bacterium
CGCCGCGCTCCTGGATGGGCAGGTACAGCGCCAGCGTCACCGTGCCGTCGGGGTTGGGCAGCGGCTTGGCGTAGACGGCAGTGCGCAGGTCGCGCGCGTCGTTGAAGGCCAGCCAGCCTTCTTCTTCCACCAGGTCGGCCGATGACGCTGCGGCGGCGATCGCCGCCGGTGTCCTCATGATGTGGATGCCGAACCTGGTCGCGGTGGGGGCCAACGGTCACGGCAGCCAGGCGTGCGCCGTCGCGTATCTGCCGCTGGCGCTCCTGTTCTGGGACCGGGTCTGGCGCGGGCGGGGCACGCTCGTGAATGGCGCGGCGCTGGCCCTCATGCTCGGGTTGTCCATGCTGCGCGGACACCTGCAGATCAGTTACTACACCTACCTCCTGGTTGGCCTGCACGTGCTGTTCTTCGGGAGTGCGCGCATCATAGACGGCGCCCGGGGAAAGGTCGCGGCAGCGTCCGCGCTGCCCGCGCGCTGGTCGCGCGAGGGAGGTGCTCCGCTCGCTCGCGCGCTCGCCGAGACCGGATATGCGGCGGTCGTGCTCGCGGTGGTGGTCGCCGTGTCGCTGGCGATGTCGGCGGTCCTGTACCTGCCCGTGCACGATTACGCGCAGTACTCCATCCGCGGCGCATCCGCCGAGGGCGGGCTGGACTACGGATACGCGACGTCGTGGAGCCTCCACCCGTCCGAGATGCTGACGTTCATCGCGCCGTTTTCGTTCGGTTTCGGCAAGGAACTGTACCTGGGACACATGCCGTTCACCGACTACCCCAACTACCTGGGCGTCGTCGTGATGGCCTTCGCGATCCTGGCTCTGCTGGTTGCGCGCGGCCGCTGGGTCTGGTTTCTCAAGTTCGTCGCCGCGGTGACGACCATCATCTCGTTCGGGAAGTTCTTCTCGCCCGTGTACGACCTGCTGTTCAAGTACCTGCCCTACTTCAGCAAGTTCCGGGTCCCGGTGATGATCCTCATCGTCCAGCAGCTGGCGGTGATCGCGCTCTTCGCTGTCGGGCTGGACGCGTTCATGAAGTGCGACCGGGCCCGCGCGCGGCGCTGGGCGCTGCGCGCGCTCGCGGCGGCCGGGATCCTGTTCCTGGTGGCGCTCTTCACGCAGGGCTACTGGACCGACGGGTTCGCCGCCGACGCGGCGGGACGCGTGCGCGCCACGCAGAACCCGGAGGAGCAGCGGATGGTGGCCCGGATGGCGGGGGAGTTCATCGCGGGCGATTTCATCCAGATCTCGCTGATCGCGCTCACGCTTGCGGCGGCGGCGTTTGCATTCACCTCCATGAAGAAGACAAGCGGCGCCGCGTTCGCCGCCATCGTGCTTCTCATCGGCGCGGTGGATTACTACCGAGTGGATCGTTTCATCCTGCACCCCGAATCCTTCCGGCCCCACGAGGTCTACCGGATCATCCGCGACAAGCCCGACACGGAGCGCTACCTGCGGTCCGACGACATGATGGACTTCCTGCAGGAGCAAGGCGGTCCGTTCCGCGTGTTTCCCATGGACAGCCCGCAGCGCCCGTTCTCGGGCCTGTTCGGGTCGAACCGGTTCATGGTGTTCGGGATATCGTCCATCGGCGGGTACCATCCGGCCAAGCTTTCCGCCTACGATGAATACGTGCGTGCGCTGGGCGGATCGCTCTCCGGCGGCGGCACCGGGCTGCTCGACATGATGAACGTGCGCTTCATCGTGGCGGGCGCGCGGCTGCCGGACCACCCGCGGTTCCGTCCGGTGTGGTCGGGACGGGATTACGAAGGGCAGCCGCGGGCGATCTACGAGAACGCGGGGGCGCTTCCGCGCGCGTGGGTGGTGGGCGAATACCGCGTGGCGGACGCCGGGGAGACGCTCGCGGCCATGGCCGGGCCCGACTTCGACCCGCGAACGACCGTCTACCTCGATCGCGAACCGGGGATCCGTCCCGAGCCCGGCGACAGTGCCGTGGTGGAGATGACGAAGCAGGCGCAGGACGAAGTGGCGTTCACGGTCGAGATGGATCGCGCGGGCATCCTGGTCGTGAGCGAGGTGTTCTACCCCGACTGGAAGGCAACCGTGGACGGAAGTCCCGTCGAGGTGATGCGGGCCAATCACGTGCTGCGCGCGCTGGCGCTCCCTGCGGGGAAACACGAGGTCGTGTTCACGTACGACCGCTCGCTGATCGAGAAGAGTGCGCGGATATCCATCGCGGCGTTCGTGCTGACGCTGCTGGCGCTCGCGGGGACACTGGCGGCGAAGTGGAAGGAGTCGCGGTGGAAGCGCTCGTCATAATTCCCACCTACAACGAGAAGGACAACATCGAGAAGGTGGTGGACGCGCTGCTCGCGCTGCCGGCCGACCTGCACGTGCTGGTCGTTGACGACAACTCGCCGGACGGAACCGGGCGCATCGTGGACGAACGGGCGGCGCGGGAACCCCGCGTGCACGCGCTGCACCGGCCCGACAAGATGGGCCTCGGCGGCGCGTACATCAAGGGCTTCAAGTGGGCGCTCGCCGAGACCGACGCCCGCTACATCTTCGAGATGGACGCCGACTTCTCGCACGACCCTCGCGCGATACTCGAGTTCCTGCGCCACATACCCGACGCCGACCTCGTCATCGGATCCCGCTACGCGCGCGGTGTCACGGTGGTCAACTGGCCCCTTTCCCGTCTCATCCTGAGCGTTTCCGCGAACATCTACACCCGCATCGTGACCGGCATGCCCCTGCACGACGCCACCGGCGGCTACAAGTGCTTCCGCCGCGAGGTCCTGGCCGCGCTGCCGCTCGACAGCGTCCGCAGCGACGGCTACTCCTTCCAGATCGAGATGAACTTCCACGTGTGGAAGCGGGGGTACCGGATCATCGAGATCCCGATCGTGTTCACCGACCGGCTGGTGGGCGCGTCCAAGATGTCGCGCCGCATCGTCTGGGAGGCGGCTTTCATGGTGTGGAAACTCCGTCTGGCTTCGATCCTGCGAAGGATTCCGTGATCCGTGCAGACTTCCGTCATCATCGTCACCTATAACAGCGCTCGCGTGATCGGCGCGTGTCTGGACTCGCTGCGGGCCGATGCCGCGGCGGAAGCGCTGGAGGTGATCGTCGTCGACAACGCGAGTTCCGACGGCACGGTGGACCTCGTGCGCCGCGACTACCCGTGGGTAACCCTGCACGCCGGTCGCGAGAACCTGGGTTACTCGAAGGGCGTCAACGTCGGCATGCGCCGCGCGCGCGGGCGGTTCCTGCTCGTCCTGAATCCGGACACGGTGGTGCGGCGCGGAGCCGTCGAGAAACTGGTCGGCTTCATGGAGCGCACGCCGGACGCCGGCATCGTCGGCCCGAAGCTCGTCTTCCGCGACGGC
>CAZPUV010000095.1:3353-8997 GCA_964589805.1 uncultured bacterium
GCAGTTGTCGTGCCGCCGGTTCTACACGTTCCGCGTGCTCCTGCTGCGCCGAACGCCGCTGGGTAAGATCTTCCGCAACACCCGGGCCGTGCGCGAGCACCTGATGCAGGACTTCGACCACGCCGGCACCCGTCCGGTGGACTGGGTGATCGGCGCGGCCATGCTCGTTCGGCGCGAGGCGGTGGAAAGCGTGGGGATGATGGACGAGCGCTTCTTCCTCTACTTCGAGGACGTCGACTGGTGCTACCGGATGGCGCAGAGAGGCCTCAAGGTGTACTACCTGGCGGAAGCGGTGGTGGAGCACGGCTACCAGCGCGAGAGCGCGCAGGCGGTGTTGAACCGTTCGTTCGTGGCGCATCTGGTGAGTCTGTTTCGCTACTACGAGAAGTGGAACGCGCTGTTCTACTTCCTCAAGCGCTACCGGGAGGTGGGGAAGATACTGCTCTTCCTCGTGCTCGACCTGGTGGCGTTCAACGCGGCGTTCCTGGCGGCGTACTACCTGCGCATCGCGCTGGGCGGCGTCTTCCCGAACCCCCTCTTTCCGATCCAGGCCTACGAGCGTTTCGTGGTGTTCGAGAACCTCCTGTTCGTGTTCACCTTCGCCGCTCTCGGCATGTACCGGATCCGGCGCGAGACGCGACCCGTCGACGAGCTCTTTGACATCGTCCGCGGCATCGTCTTCGCCTCCGTGCTGCTCATGACCAGCACGTACCTGTCGCAGATCCGGACCTACTCGCGGCTGGTCGTGGCGTTCATGGTTCCGTTCGCGATCGGGTTCGACTGGCTGCTCCGGTACGTCGTGCGCCGTCTTCACCGCCGGCTGCTGGTGCTCAAGGTGGACCTCAAGCGGGCGTGCGTGGTCGGCCCGAAGGATGCGGCCCGCGACGTGGAGCTCAGGCTCATGCAGGACGACGCCCTCGGTTTCGACGTCGTGGGCATCGTGGACACCGCCGGGCAGAGCGACGGAATCCTCACGGGCACGCTGGGGCCGGTCGAGGACCTCGAGAAGATCATCGATCGCTATCGCCTCCAGCACGTGCTGGTGCTTTCCGGGGCGCTCGGAGACGTGGAGCTGGCGGAGCTGGTCACCATGGGCCGCAGGCGCACCATCGACGTCACGGTCCTCACCGACTACGCGGGTCTCGTGTTCCACCAGGCGCGCGTGACCGACCTCCAGGGCCGCCCCGTCATCCTGTATCCGCGGGACACGCGCTACGTGTTCGACCGGTTCGCGAAACGCGTCCTCGACGTCGTCGCTGGCTCGGTGTTCGCCGTGGTTTCCGCGCCGTTCCATGTGCTATACTCGCTGTACGCGTTTTCGCGGGCGCGGAAACCGTTCGCCGTGCTCGAACGCCTCGGTGCCCGCGGCGGGCTCCTCGCCCTCCCCGTTGCGGGGAGTGGCCGTACGGATGGGCCGTCGGACTTCGTCAACCTTCCCCTGTTCTGGCTGGTCGTCATCGGAAAGATGAGTATCGTGGGACCGTACCCGCTGCCCCCCGAGGACGCGCGGCACGTCGGGAGAGTCGCCCGCGTACGCTTCGAGATGCGCCCCGGAATCACCGGGCGCTGGCGCACGGGCGGGGTGGTGGTTTCGCGCGATGACCTGCTCGTGAGCGACACCGCGTACGTGCAGGACTGGTCCCTGGTCAACGACGCGAAGATCTTCGTCGCGACGCTGGTCCGGATGGCGCGGGGAAAGCGAAGGATCCTGGAAATCGTCGACGACCGGGAGGTGACCGGTGCCAACTGACCGCCGGGGTGCGGGGTGTGCGCTGCTCGTGCTGGCGTTGTGCGCGTCGACGGACGCCGCGCGCGCCGAGTTGCAGTGGCGCAACCACCTCGACGCGAGCGCGATCAACGAGATCGTGCTTCGTGACAACCTGCTCTACATGGCCACGTTCGGTGGGCTGGTGGTCTACGATCCAGCGCGCGGCACCTTCGCCCAGTACGACAACACCGACGGACTGACCTCGAACGCGCTCACGTGCCTCGCGTTCACGCCCGACGGGACCATGTACATCGGCGCCGAGGACATCGGCGTGACCAAGGCGCGCCTTGCCGGTGGTCGTTTGTTGCGGCTGCGTTCGCTCAACGAACAGATCGACGGTCTTTCCAGCAACGCCATCAACTCGATCGCCGTGTGGGGCACGGACGTTGTCTACGGTGCGACACCGGGTGCGGGGACGATTCGCAACGACTTTGCGTCGGCGCGTTACTTCGTGCGCGACGGGCTCCCGGCCGACAACGTCAAGGATGTCATGCCCGACGGCGACGTCGTGTGGATGGCGACGGACAACGGCGTGGTGGTGCTCGATCGTCTGGGGCTGCTGCGGCGCCCGCGCGGCGGGCCGGCGCAGTCCAACGTGATCGGGAGCGACGGTACCCGTATCTGGGTGGGAACGAGCGACGGCGTGTGGCGACTGAATCCGGGCGACAGCACCTGGACCAACGTCGGACCGGCCACGCGTCCCATGGACTCGCTGTTCTGGGACGGCACCACGATGTGGGCCGGGAGTACGCGCAATCTCTTCCGGTACACCGGTGCGGGGACGGCGTGGACGATCTTCCGGGCCGACTCGCTGCTGAGCCGTTACGGGTTCACGGGCGGAAACGGGGCGAACCGGATGAAGGGGCTCGCGGTCGTGGCCTCGGGCGATGTGTACATGGGCGGGATCGTGCCGCAGGACCGGCGGGGAGCCGGCTTGATCCGCTTCAACGGCACGAACATCGAGAACATCTTCTCGAACACGCCGGGCGCGAACAACGTCATCCGTCTCTCCCAGGACACGGACGGATCGATGTGGGCGTCGTTCCGGAACTTCTACGTGGGCAAACTCACGCCGTCCGGCACCTGGGTGAACTACAACTCGGCCATCCGGGGCATCCAGCTGCCGGGCAACCAGTCCACGAATGCCACCCTGCTCGCGGACTCGGACGGCATCAAGTGGTTCTGCGGTTTCTCCAGACCCACGGCGCCCCGGCCGCTCGACTCGCTCGACGACAGGCTGGATGCCGACTACGCCAACGATGTCTGGCAGCGCCACCCAATTGCATCGGGCCCCGGAGACGGCCTGGGTTCGCTGCGCCTCCAGCGCGCGGTCGAGGACCCGGCCGGCAACCGCTGGTTCCTGTCGGACGCCGAGCCCGACTTCATCGGGGACGGCTGGTGGGGGATTCACATTCTCAGCAAGGACCGCAGCGAGTGGCTGCAGATGAACCCCGCGAAGGACGCGCGCATGCTCGCCGGCAACGTCGTCGACGTCGCCTTCGGCCCGACCTTCGCGTACGTGGGGCTGCGCGAGGAGGGCGTGCAGGTGTGGGGCCATCTCGGCTACGACTGGCCGAGCCTTTCCAACCCCGCCGGCGACGCGTGGAGTGCGCCGGTGTCGAAGGCGCGGGGCGACATCGCGGCCGAAGCGCAGGTGAACGCACTTGAGCTGCGCAGCGACCGGGTGCTCTGGATCGCGACGTCCGCCGGTCTGTATCGTTTCGAATCGGGCCGGACGCGTCGGATCCCGGTCTACAACGGCACCAGCCCGGGGATCCTCAACTCCATCGTCCAGGACCTGGCCCTCGATCACGATGAGAACCTGTGGGTGGCGACCGACTTCGGCCTCAACCGCATCGCGCGCGACGACGAGTCGGACATTCGGACCTACACGACGACGGCGATGTTCGTGACGCTCTCGGGCCTGCGCTATCCGCTCGACATCATCTCCCCGCTCGCGCACGCCAATTGCCTGTCGCTCGCCATGGACCGGACCCGTGACGTTCTCTACGTCGGGACGTTCGGCGGGCTCTCGGTGCTCGACATCGGGGAATCGGTATCCGTGGATTCGGATCTGTCGCGCGCGTATGTCTATCCGAATCCCGTGTACGGACGTCGAGGGCACCAGTTCCTGAAGATCGAGAACATAAGCGGTCCGGTAAGCGTCGAGATCTACACCGTCGAAGGACAACTCGTGCACTCCCAGGATGTGGACGGACCCGGACAGGTGATCTGGGACCTGACCACGCGCAGCGGATTCCTGGTCGGAAGCGGTAATTACCTCGTGCGCATCACCGGGGCCGGCGGGTCGGTCGTGAAACCGGTGGCGGTGCTGCGGTAGCGCTCGCATGAAGAAGAAGCTCCTGATCGTCGGCGCCGGCGAGGCCGGGCGCATGCTGGCGCGCGAACTCGCGAACCGGGCGCCGGAGCAGTTCACGCTGGTCGGATTCCTCGACGACGCGCCGGCGTTGCGTGGTGCGGTCGTGGAGGGCATTCCCGTGGTGGGTGCGACGGCGGACCTGCCGGGAGCGGTGCGCGAGCGCGGTGCGGACGAAGTGTTGATCGCCGTGCCGTCCGCCGGCCGCGAGTTCGTGCGCCGCATGGTGGCGCTCTGCCGGGACGCGACGATTCCGTACCGGATCGCCCCGGGGTTGCTGGAGATCGTGAAGGGGCCCGTGCGTCTCGAACAGATCCGCGACGTGCGCCCCGAGGACCTGCTCGGCCGCGAAACGGTGGAGTTCGACGAGGCGGAGATCGGCGCGTTCCTCGCCGGGCGCACGGTGCTGGTGACGGGGGCGGGCGGTTCGATCGGAAGCGAGATCTGCCGCCAGGTGATGCGTTTCGGAGTCAAGCGGCTGGTTCTGCTGGGACGGGGCGAGAACCAGATCTACGAGATCGAGCACGAGCTGCGCGAGAGCCATCCCGGGCGCGACGTCGTTCCCGCCATCATCGACGTGCGCGACGCGGGCGCCCTGACGCGGTCGTTCGCGGCCTTCCGGCCCGACGTCGTCTACCACGCCGCGGCCCACAAACACGTCCATTATATGGAAGCGTTTCCCGCGGAAGCGGTGAAGAACAACATCGTGGGGACGCTCAACGTCATCGACGCCGCCGAAGCAGCGGGCACGTCGCGCGTGGTCATGCTCTCCACCGACAAGGCGGTGGGGCCGTGCGGTGTCATGGGTGCCACCAAGCGCTTCGCCGAGTACCTGATGGCGGCGCGCAACGGCGGGCCGGCCAGGCTGATCTCGGTCCGCTTCGGCAACGTCCTCGCCAGCCGCGGGAGCGTGGTGCCGCTGTTCGTGCGCCAGATCCGCGCGGGCGGTCCGGTGACGGTGAGCCACGAGGCGGCCACGCGTTACTTCATGTCGATCAAGGAGGCGTGCGTGCTCGTCGTGCAGGCCTCGCTCATGGGCGAAGGGGGAGAGATATTCGTGCTGAAGATGGGCGATCCCATCCGCATCTCCGAGCTCGCCCGCGACCTGATCGCGCTGCACGGATTCCGGCCCGGTTCCGACATCCGCATCGAGTGGACGGGGCTGCGGCCCGGCGAGAAGCTGCACGAGGCCCTGGTCGCCGAGGGTGAGACGGCCGAGCCGTCGCGCCACGCGCACATCCTGCGCGCGCGGCCCGTCCAGCCGCCGGACGTGGACGTGCTCGAATCGCTCGCGCGCCTTTCGCGCCTGGCGGATGCTGCTGACGACGCGGGCATTCGCGCGGAGCTCGGCCGGGTCATCCCCGACGCGCGTCTGGGGGACGCGATGCCCGGGGCGCGCAGGAAGGGCGGGTGAGGGCGTGAAGCGGGCGTCCCGCACCAGCATCCCCGCCGCAGCGGGAGGAACCCCCGTGCGCGCGAAGCCGCTCCCGTTCTATCGC
>CAZPUV010000096.1:0-8929 GCA_964589805.1 uncultured bacterium
CGGCTCCACCACCACCAAGGCCGTCATCCTCGCCGAGACGGGCGATATTCTCGGCCGGGGCATCACCAACAGCCGCAGCAATTACAAGGTGGCGTGCGATGTGGCCCTCGGCGAGGCGCTCATCGACGTGCGCTTCTCACTTCTCGCCGAGGCCCTGCGTCGCGCCGGGGCGGATTCGATCGACGAGATCCTCACCCGTCTCGAACTACTGTTTCGAAAGCAGCAGTACCTTTCGCAGCTGGGAACGCTCGCGGAGGTGATCCGCGCCTACATACCGAAGCGGGAGCGCACGGAAGCAATCGGAATCGTGGTGGAGCGGATCTTCGAGTGCATGGAGCACGAGGCGGAGGAGATGTTCCAGCCGGGGCCACCCGCAAGAGCGATTTCTTCCGAGATCTGTCCGGAAGCATCTACCTGCGTCTCGCCGAAGAACTGTCGCGCACGGAGAACGTCCCCTTCGACCGTCTCGTCGGTCTGTTCGACAAGGCGATTCTGGACGTCGAAAACCGTCCGCCGGAATCAGACAAGTTCGCCGTGCACCTTCGCGCCGCGCTGGCGTCGCTGGACGGTGGGCACAGGGGACTCGAACCCGCGGTCGAGAAGGCGGCGGGAACCGCGCTCGATGTCGTGACCAGCGTGGGGACCGGATACGGCCGCGCGACCCTCCCGTTTCCGAAGGAGCAGATCCGTTCCGAGATCCTCTGTCACGGCCTGGGCGCGCACCTGATGTTCCCCGAAACAAGGACGGTCCTCGACATCGGCGGGCAGGATACCAAGGCGATCCAGGTGGACGAGCGCGGTATCGTCACGTCGTTCCAGATGAACGATCGTTGCGCCGCCGGTTGTGGCCGATACCTGGGCTACATCGCCGACGAGATGAACCTGGGCCTGCAGGAACTGGGGCCGCTGGCCTGCCAGTCGTCCCGGCCGGTCCGAATCAACTCCACCTGCACCGTGTTCGCGGGCGCCGAGCTGCGCGAACGGCTGTCCCTCGGCGAGAAGCGCGAGGACATCCTCGCGGGACTGCACCGAGCGATCATCCTGCGTGCGATGTCCCTGCTCGCCCGCTCCGGCGGAGTGGCTGACCAGTTCACGTTCACCGGCGGGGTTGCCAAGAATCCGGCCGCGGTCGGCGCCCTGCGAACTCTCATCGCGGAGAACTACGGCGAGATCACCATGAACATATCTCCGGACTCCATCTACACGGGTGCGCTCGGGGCGGCGTTGTTCGCGCGCCGCGAATCGGAACGGAAGGAAGCGGTTCCGGAAGCGGAATCCACAGCGAGGGGGAGCGCATGAACGCACGAACAGGCACCATGCTGGTGGCCGGAATCGACGTCGGCTCCTCGGCGATCAAGATCGTCATCATGGAAGACGATGGCCAGGGTGGCGCGCGCGTGCTGGCGAAGGGAACCGAACGCATCCGGCGCCGTGACGCTCACACCGTCACCGAGGACCTCTTCCATCAGTGCGTCGAAGAGTCCGGTGTTCCCGCGGACGGGCTGGCGTACGTGGCCACGACGGGTGAGGGCGAGTGGGTTCCTTTCCGGACCGGACACTTCTACGGAATGACCACGCACGCCCGCGGGGGGCTTTTCCTCGATGCCGAGACGCGCGCGGTTCTGGACATCGGTGCGCTGCACACGCGCGGGGTATTGCTCGATGATCGCGCCAAGGTGCTGAGCTATCGCATGACCAGCCAGTGCGCGTCCGGTTCGGGCCAGTTTCTCGAGAACATCAGCCGGTACCTCGGGATCACGCTGGAGGAGATCGGCCCGCTCTCGCTGCAGGCCGACAACCCCGAGGCGTGTTCATCGATCTGTGCGGTACTCGCGGAAACAGACGTGATCAACATGGTCTCGCGCGGTATCACGACACCCAACATCATCAAGGGGATCCACCAGTCCATGGCAGGACGATACCTGCGTCTGCTGACGTCGTCCGGCGCACGCGGCGTGACACTGATCACCGGCGGTCTGGCGAACGACGTGGGACTCGTGGCCGCGCTGCGCGAGGCCGCGGAAGGGGCGAAGAACGAACTCGACATCCGCGCCCATCCGGACTCGGTGTACGCGGGAGCGCTGGGTGCGGCGTTGTGGGGTGCGTTTCGGGCGCGCAAGCTGGCCGAACGCGGGATTGCGCTCGGTTCGGGAGGGCAGTCGTCGTGAGCAAGTCCGGCGGCGATCCCGGCAGCCTGCTCTCGCTGCGCGACAAGGTGGCGATCGTGGCCGGGGGCGCGGGTGGAATCGGCTCTGCCATCGTCCGTCGTTTTGTGGAGGCCGGCGCCCGGGTGGTCGTGGTCGACCGGCCTGGCACCACCGCTCCGGACGGAGCAACGCTGGTCCCCTGCGACATCTCCGACGCATCCGCAGTGGAGAAGTGCTTCGAGATGTTCGAGAAGCCCTCCTCCCGGCTCGACATCCTCGTCCACGCCGCCGGAATCACGCGCGACGGCGTGCTCTGGAAAATGAGCGCCGAGGCGTGGAACCAGGTGCTGCGCGTCAACCTGGATTCGGCATTCTACCTGTTGAGGGGTGCGGCCCCGCTCCTGCGCAGTTCAGGCGAGGGCAGCGTGATTCTCGTCACGTCCATCAACGGTGAGCGGGGGAAGTTCGGCCAGACCAACTACGCCGCGAGCAAGGCCGGGCTCATCGGGCTCGGGCGCACCGCCGCGCGCGAAATGGGAGCGTTCGGCGTGCGCGTGAACATGATCTCGCCGGGGATGATTCGAACACCTCTCACCGAGGCTCTCCCCGCGGACGTTCGCAAGTTGGCGGAAGACGAGAGCGTGCTCAAGCGCATGGGCGAACCGGACGACGTCGCGCGCGTTGCGCTTTTTCTCGCTTCGCCGATGTCGCGTCACGTGACCGGACAGGTCCTGCGCGTAGACGGCGGCCAACTGATCGGATAAGCAATGGAGGACAGTATGAACCAGATCGCGGAAAGGAAAGATCTCGTCGTGCGCAACCTGCGTCCTTCGGATCTGGATGCGGTCATCGCCCTCGACGCGAAGAACGTGGGCCGAAGGCGCGACGAGTACTTCCGGGTGAAGCTCCAGCAGAATCTCGCCGAGACCGGCATCAAGGTCTCGCTGGCCGCGGAGCTCAACGGCGCCTTTGCCGGTTTCCTGCTGGCGCGCGTCTACTACGGGGAATTCGGACAGACGGAACAGGTCGCGGTGCTGGACACGATCGACGTGCATCCGTCGTTTCGCGGCCACGGCGTGGGCAGCGCACTCCTGGAACAGCTGTGCGTCAACCTGTCCGGGCTCGGGGTTCCGTGCCTGCGCACCGAAGCCGGCTGGGACGAACTGCCGCTCATCGGGTTCTTCCAGCACGAGGGATTTCGTCCGGCGCCAAGGCTCTGTCTCGATCTCGACCTCACGGTGCCACGCGCCGATCGGACGGACGAATGATGCTCGGAGCAAGCACCCGCTACGCACTGCACGCCATACTGGAACTGGCGCGTTCGGACGAGAATGACCTCGTGAGCGTTGCCTGCATCGCCCGCCGCCGGGGCATCCCGGAGGCCGCCCTCGCCAAGATCTTTCAGCGTCTGGTGCGGTCGGGATTCGTCATGGGGATGCGCGGACCCCGGGGCGGGTATCGTCTGGTCCGCCCACCCGCCGACATCACCGTTCTCGACATCATGAACGTGTTCGAGCCGGTCCTGCCGGCAGCCGATCCGGGCGTCGAACCCGGGAGCGCCTGGGACGAAGGACTGCAGGAGTTCTTCGGTGCCGTCGACGGTCAGGTGCGATGCGCCTTCGCGGCGGTGACACTCGATCAACTCGCCGTGCTCGCGACTTCCCGGAGCGACGACCCGATGTGAGTGGACGCCTGGCGGTTGCAGAAGGTTTACTTCTCCTTTATGTCTTCTTCACAGCCGGACACTACGATTCTGTTCGAAAATAATACCGACAATTTCAAACCTCGGCACTCAGCAAGGAGTGACACACATGCGATTGAAGCGCTCAATGGTGATTGCGCTGTTGCTCACGACCCCGGGAGCGGCGATGGCGCAGGGCAAGGTATCGGCCGTACTTTTCGGTGATCTCTACTATGTTGCCGCCAGTCATGACTCCACCCTCGAGGATCAGAATGGACTCTGGTTCCGCCGGATCTACATCACGTACGACCACAAACTCCCGAACGGGTTTTCCGCGCGTGCCCGGCTGGATGCGGGGAGCGCGGGCGACTTCTCGTCATCGAATGAACTGATTACAGTCATCAAGGACGCCTGGTTGCGCTGGGGGAGAGGCCGCCACTCGGCCCTGATCGGTCTCCAGCCGCCGCCCGCCCTGCAGCAATTCGAGGACTCATGGGGATACCGGAGCATCGAGAAGACGCCGATCGATCTCCACAAGCTTTGTTCTTCCCGCGACATGGGTATCAGAGTCACGGGCGATTTCGGTGAGAACAGGATCGTCGGCTATGACGTCATGGTCGGAAACGGAGCCGGAACCAAGGACGAAACCGACGAGAAGAAGAAGGTCATGGCTGCGTTGCGTATCCGTCCCGCCGACGGGCTCGTGCTCGAAGGGTACGTCGACTACGAAGACCGGGTGGGATCGCCGGATCGCCGTACGTTGCACGCGTTCGCCGCGTACGAACGGGAGCAGTTCCGGGTGGGGGGACAGTTCATCGATCAGAAACGCAACACGGTGGGCAGGGACGTCGAGCTGACCGTCGTCTCCGGATTCGCCGCGGCTCGTGTATGGGATCGTGCGGCGGCCGGCGAAGGCGAAACCGCAACCCCCGCGCGCGAGGTATGGCTCGTCGCCCGGGTCGATCGCAGCAACGATCCGAATCCGGACGGCCCGAAGATCAGCTACCTTCCATTCGAGGGCTCGGTGCCGAGCACATTCGTGCTGTTCGGCGTGGACTTCCGTGTAACACCGAACGTGAGCCTCATTCCCAACGTCGAGGTCGTCTCGTACGACGAGCCGGATGGCGGCGGCAGGGCACCGGACACCGACATCATGGCCCGAATGACGTTCTCGGCCGCGTTCTAGTTCCTGGCAGGAGGCGTCATCTCTCTTCGCTTGCTCGGGCAGTCCTCGCGCGAGACATCTGGTAGTCGCGCTGCGGAACTCGCCGCGAAGAGAGATGACACCTCCTTCTACGACCCCGTTGCCGCGCGCCGCTCCTTCGTGTAGTCTGGCGGCTCGTTCCCTCCCGACAACCCGAAAGGAGACCCCCGGTGAGACGCACGCAGTGGATCCTGGCCGCCGTGCTGGTCGCGGCCATGGCCGCGGCCGCACCTGCCGCGACGCCCGCCGAAGACTTTCGCAAGATCGTCGACGAGGAGTGGCAGACCCGGATGCGCGAGTCGCCGCTCTTTGCCACCCAGGTCGGTGATCATCGCTACAACGACCGCCTGCCGTCGGTGGGCCTCGCCGACGAGGCGCGCCGGGAGAAGTCCGACCGGGCGTTTCTCGCCCGCCTCGGGAAGATCGAGCGGGGCAGACTCGGCGATGCAGAGCGCGTGAACTACGATCTGTTCGCGCGTATTCTCACCGACCGGATCGCCGAGTCCGGCTTCAGGACCTACCTGATGCCCATCACGAGCCGTGAAGGGTTCCACACCAGCTTCGCCCAGCTCGCGGATCGGGTTCCGTTACGCACCACGAAGGACTACGAAAATTACTGTGCGCGGCTGGAAGGCTTCCGGGCATACGCGGGCCAGTTCATCGAGGTCATGCGCGAGGGCATACGGACCGGTCATGTCCTTCCGAAGATCGTCCTGGAAGGATGGGAGCCCGCGGTCGACAAGCACGTGGTCGACGATCCGGAGCAGAGCCTGCTCTACCGGGCGTTCGAGAAGTTCCCCGATGCGGTGGCGGAAGCGGATCGTGTGCGGCTCACCGAACGCGGGAAGAAAGCGATCATGGAATCCGTGGTGCCCGGCTACCGCGCCTTCCGCGACTTCATGGCAACCGAGTACGTGCCGGCGTGCCGCGAGACGATCGGCGCGTCCGGTCTTCCCGACGGCCGGGCGTTCTACGAATACAGAGTCCGCCACTACACCACGCTCGCCCTGACCCCGCAGCAGGTCCACGACACGGGGCTCGCGGAGGTGAAGCGGATCCGCGCGGAGATGGAAGAGGTCATCGCGAAGACCGGCTTCGAGGGCACGTTCGCGGAATTCCTGGCGTTCCTTCGCACGGATGAACGGTTCTACGTGAAGACGCCCGATGCCCTGATGAAGGAGGTCGCTCTGATCTGCAAGAAGGCGGACGGGCAGCTTCCCACACTGTTCAAGACGCTGCCGCGGGTGCCGTACGGTCTCAAGCAGGTGCCGGACTTCCTGGCGGAGAAGACGACGACGGCCTACTACGACGATCCGACGGGCGACGGGACGCGCGCGGGATTCTACTACGTGAACACGGCCAAACTCGAGAGCCGGCCACTCTATGAACTGGAAGCACTGTCGCTGCACGAAGCGGTGCCCGGTCACCACCTGCAGATCGCGATCATGTACGAATTGCCGGACGTCCACAACTTCCGCCGCTATGACGGATTCACGGCCTTCGTCGAAGGGTGGGGGCTGTACTCGGAACGGCTGGGACTCGAGATGGGGTTCTACGAGGACCCGTACAGCGATTTCGGCCGTCTGACCTACGAGATGTGGCGCGCCATGCGGCTCGTGGTCGACACGGGGATGCACTACTTCGGCTGGACGCGACAGCAGGCCATCGATTTCATGGCGGCGAACGGTGCGCTCTCGATCCACAACGTGACAACGGAAGTCGACCGTTACATCTCCTGGCCGGGGCAGGCGCTCGCATACAAGACCGGCGAGTTGAAGTTCCGGGAGCTGCGGGAACTCGCCAGCAAGGAGCTGGGAGCGAAGTTCGATGTGCGCGAGTTCCACGACGTGTGCCTGTGGCACGGAGGCGTCACGCTGGACGTCCTCGAGGACAACGTGAGGGCCTGGATCACGCGGAAGAAGAGCGAGTAACGCGGAGACGGTCGTGGTTCGCGACGTCGTCATCGTCGGGGCGGGGCCAGCGGGGAGCGCGGCGGCGGCCGCACTGGCGCGCCGTGGCCGCGACGTGCTCCTGCTCGACCGCGCGCGCTTTCCCCGCGACAAGCCCTGCGGCGACGGAATCCCCCCGGGAACAGTCGAAATTCTGCACGGTCTCGGCATGGGAAAGACGATCGCGGACGCGGGGTTCCACGCCATCCGCGGAATCCGGCTCGTCTCGCCGCGCGGGCGCGAGTGGGGCGTGTCGCTTCATCCACGCCGGGCGGGGGGCGACTTCTTCATCGCACCCCGCATCGCTTTCGACGACCTTCTGCGGAAGCATGCCGTTGCGTGCGGCGCCGAATTCCGGCACGCGACCGTGCGCTCGCTCATTCGCGAGGGCGATCGGATCGCCGGCGTGAACGCCACGGTCGACGGCGTCGATACGGAGATCGCAGCGCGGATCGTGATCGGCGCAGACGGTGCGACATCCGTGGTGGCGCGCATGCTCGGTTCTTCGAAGGTGGCCGCGCAGGACCGCGCCGTCGCCATCCGGGCCTACGTCGACGGCGTCGAGACGATCCCGCACACCATCGAGCTCCACTGGCGCAGGAACTGCGCGCCCGGCTACGGTTGGATCTTCCCGATGGGTGGGGCCGCCGCCAACGTCGGTGTTATCGTGCGGGCGGACCGGTACCGGCGACGGGGGATGTCCCTGGACGCGTTGCTGGAGGACTTCCTGCATGGGCCGGATGTGCGGCCGCGCCTCTCCGCGGAGACGATCATCCGCGACCGCACGACCTGGCAGCTGCCCTACGCGAAGCCAGGAAGGTCGGCGCGGACCTTCCACGGTGCGATGCTCGTGGGCGACGCG
This sequence comes from uncultured bacterium, assembly GCA_964589805.1. GTDB lineage: Bacteria > Krumholzibacteriota > Krumholzibacteriia > WVZY01 > JAKEHA01 > JAKEHA01. The sequence goes on from CAZPUV010000096.1 coordinate 7,844, forward strand.
GGAAGGCTGGTCGATTCACTCACCGGAGAGGGCATTCATCACGCTGTGGCGTCGGCCGTCTTCGCAGCGGACGTCGCCGATCGGGCGCTCGCGCGCGGTGACGTGTCTCACGCGTCTCTCTGCGAGTTCGACCGGACCTGCGATCGGGAACTCGGTCCTCTGATCCGCCGGTCCCACGCGGTGCAGAAGCACCTGGCGACGCGGCCACGAATCGTGGAGGCCGTGTTCGGGCTTGCGATCGTGGCCCGCGGTCCTGTCACCCGATGGCTCAACCGGATATCCACCGATTACGTCGTGGGCCGCCCGGAGCGGCATGAGAATGGATCGATCATCGAATAGTCCCGGGCCCGGTCTGTAGGGAACGTGTCAACCGGAGCGCGCCGGTGGTTCGGCGTGAATTCCAGGAAAGAGAGGCTTCTCATGGCAGTCGAAGACCAGTTGGCGATTCGATTCGTCTGCAACAAGTGCAAGAGTCAGGGTGCGAGCACCAAACGGATCTCCGCGGCGGGCACGGGACTCACCAAGATCCTCGACATCCAGCACAACCAGTTCATCGCCGTGTCGTGCCGCAACTGCGGATACACCGAGGTCTACAACCCGGAGATCCTGGAAGGGAAGAAGCACCTGGGGTCCATCCTCGACGTCCTCTTCGGCGGGTGATCGCCGCAGGCCCGGGCCCCGTTTCGGCTCTACCGGCAATCTTCAAGCCGCCTTTACGAGGTCTTTACGAACCTGCGGTATCCTCATCTCGAGAAGGGATTCACGACGGGAGAACTCCCGTCCGAATGAGGAGGACCAGGAATGATTCGCAGACCGCTATTCGCGTTGTCGCTCGCGCTGATGATGGTGGGCACGCCGATGTTCGCGGGCATGACGCTCGCGGGCGGGCTTTCCGTCGACCCGAAGATCCCGCCCTACAAGGCGACCTCGGGCGTTTCCGGCTCGGTGAAGAGCGTCGGCTCGGACACGATGAACAACCTGATGGCGCTCTGGGCCGGTGACTTCCGCAGGAGCTACCCCAACGTGCAGGTCGAGATCGAAGGTAAGGGGTCGTCGACCGCGCCCCCGGCGCTGATAGCCGGCACG
>CAZPUV010000097.1:0-880 GCA_964589805.1 uncultured bacterium
ACGCCGTTGACCACATAGGGCAGCACGGAGAAGGCGGAAACCAGCGCCGCGATCAGAAACCCGATGAGCATTCCCAGCACGCCGCCGATGACGGACAGCGTGGTCGACTCGACCAGGAACTGCCAGACGATCGCACCCCGGTTCGCGCCCACCGCCTTTCGGATTCCGATTTCCCGCGTGCGCTCCGCCACCGAGACGACCATCGTGTTCATCAACACGATGCCGCCCACGAGCATTGATATCCCCACCAGCGCCACCAGCGCCACCATTACCCCGCGGCTGATGTTCTTCCACAGGTCGATGAGCTGCTCGCTCGACGATACGGCGAAGTCGTTCTCGTCGCGCGGGTGCAGGTTGTGGCGGATGCGCATCGCGACGGTCGCCTCCTCGATCGCGGCGTCCAGGGCACGGATGTCCCGCGCCGCCACCAGGATGTCGAGCGACTGGCCCGGACCGAACAGCTTGCGGTAGGCCCCGACGGGCACGACGACGAAGCGGTCGCGGCTCGACCCGAGCACCGACCCGCGCTTCGCGGCCACGCCGACCACTCGGAAGTGACGGCTGCCGACGCGGATCGTGGCCCCCACGGCCTCGCGGGGCGCCAGCAGATTCTCGTACACCTCCCACCCGATCACGGCCACCTGGGCGCTTTCCCTGTCCTCGAGCTGCGTGAAATGACGTCCCGCGTGCAGCGGGATGGCCTCGATGAACGGATAGACCGCATCACGCCCCTGCACCGCCATGTTGACCGACTTCCCCAGCGCGGAGATTTCGGTCTGGCTCGAAACGGAGGCGCTCACGTACTCCGCGAGTTCGAGACTCCCGCGCAGCGCTTCGACGTCGTCTTCCGTGATCTGCGGGTTGAGGATGAGTTTGTCGA
>CAZPUV010000097.1:890-8903 GCA_964589805.1 uncultured bacterium
AACTTCTCGAAGTCGGTGATGGCGTCGAAGAGATTGACCCGTTCGATCTTGAAGCGGTTGCTCCCTTCCGACGCGACCTCCTGCCGCATGTAGAGGTCGACGCCGCCGAGCAGCGATACCACGGCGATCACGGACATGATCCCGACGATGTTGCCGAGGAGCGTCAGGATCGTGCGAAGTTTGTTGCTCAGCAACGCGCCGAACGCTATCCGGACGCCCTCCAGTGAAACACGCAGCGACGGATGCAAGACGCGGTCACCTCCGCTTGCGTTCCTTCTTGATCTTCACCCGCGTCCGGTCGACAAGGTCGCTGATGGTCTTGAACGGCCCGGAAACCACGGTTTCGCCCTCGGTGAGCCCGCTTTCGATCACGAAGTGGCTCTGCCCGGCGATCCCCACCTTCACCTCGCGGAAACGCGCCACACCTTCCTCCACCACGAACACGCCTTCGATGTCGCGGCGTTTCTTCTTCTCCTCCGTCTCTGCCGTGTCCGCGGGCGCCGCGGTCTCCTCCTTCTTCCCGCCGCGCCGTCTCTCGCGCTCGAGCCGTTCCTCGTCGCGCACCGTCAGGCACTGGATGGGAATGGCGAGCGCCTTCTCGATTTCCGCCACCGTGATATCGACGGATGCCGACAGGCCGGGCCGAACGTTCGGGATCGTGTCGTGAATCGCCACCACCACCTTGAAGTCGACCGATTCCTGACCCAGGCCGATCTGCGAGCGGATGGCGCTGTTTCCAACCTCGGCGACCACGCCCCGGTAGGTCGTATCCGGGTGCGCGTCCAGCCGCACGCGCACCTCCTGCCCGGTCCGGACGAGCACGACCTCGGTCTCGTCGACCCGCACCTCCGCCTCGATCTCGGAGAGATCCGAGATCGTGAGAAGCACGGTGCCGGGGTTGTTGATCGTCCCCATGATCGCGCTCTCGCCCTCCTCGACGTTGAGCGCCGTGATGACACCCGACATCTCGGCCGTGATGCGTACGTTCTTCAACTCGTGACGTGCCTTCTTCAGTCCGGCTTCGGCCTGCGCCAGTGCCTCCTCCGAGTTGCGCTTCCTCGCCCGCGCAACGTCGAGCGTGGAGGTCGCGGCCTTGAACTCACCCTCGGACATGAAGCCTGTTTCGTACAACTGCACCGCGCGGGCGTGGTCGTCCTCCGCCTTGAGGAGCGAAGCCTTTTCCATGTCGAGCGCCGCACGCGCGCCCCGTACCGCCGCGGAAAGCTGTTCCACGACCGATTCGTAGGGTTCCGCGTCGATCTCGAGAAGGAAATCCCCTTTCTTCACCCTCTCCCCCTCCTTGACCGACAACCGCGTCACCTTGCCGATGGCGGACGCGCTCACGTTCACGCGCCGCCGGGGCTGGATCTCGCCCGACGCCGTTATGACCTTGGAGACGTCCCGCCGCCCGACTTTAGCCACCTCGACCTCCGTGGCCGAGCCACGCGTACGCAGGTTGACGCCGATCAGCACGGCCAGGACCACGACACCTCCCAGCACGATCAACAGTTTTCGTTTCCTGCTCACGACCGGCTCCCCTCGCTCCCCGCCGTCCGGGTGCGCCGATCCGACTCCACCTGGCCGTCGCGCAGCCTGATTTCGCGCCGCGCGTGTGCGGCGACCGCGTTGTCGTGCGTCACGACGATCAGCGTGTGGCCCTTGGCGTGCAGATCCTCGAACACCTTCATGATCTCCTCTCCCGACCTGGAATCCAGGTTCCCCGTCGGTTCGTCGGCGAGAATGATGGACGGGTTGTTGACGAGCGCGCGTGCGATCGCCACGCGCTGGCGTTGACCGCCGGAAAGCTCATTGGGCCGGTGGCTGGCGCGATCGTCGAGGCCGACCATGCGCAACGCCTCCCAGACGCGTTCGCGGCGTGCCGCCGCACCCAGACCGGCGTATATCAAGGGCAGCTCGACGTTCTGCAGCGCGGTGGCTCGTGGCAGGAGGTTGAATGTCTGGAACACGAAACCGATCTCACGATTGCGGATCATGGCCAGCGAATCGTCGGGAAGTTCCGTCACGTCCTCGCCCGCGAGCACGTAGGTTCCTGACGTCGCCGTGTCCAGACAGCCGATGATGTTCATGCACGTTGTCTTGCCGGATCCCGAAGGACCCATCAGCGCCACGTACTCGTTCTTCTCGACGTCCAGATCGACGCCGTCCAAGGCATTTACCACATGGCTTCCCATCTGGTAGTGCCTGGAGATACCACGCATCTGAATCAACATGGTCGCAGCATAACACGTGCGGTCGGCGGCCCGCAAAGCACGCCACCCTCCCGGCCTCGCGCCGAACCCGGCGCAGATCAGTCGGAGGTGACCTGACGCCCGGTCGCCCGCTGGAGATCGGCGCGATTGATCAGATAGTCGACGCGCGCGTCGATGAGCGACGCCTGCGCCGAGGTGAGCGAGGCCCCGGCTTCGATGCTCTCTAGGATCGTTCCGGCACCCACGCGATAGCGCTCCTGTGCGAGCCGATAATTCTCCTCGGCGGCGGCGACCGTCTCCGCGGCGAGATCAAGGCGCTGGCGGGCCTGGTCGAGGTTCAGCATGATCTGCTTCACGTCCAGGACCGCGTCGATCTTGGCCTGCTGCAGGTTGTATTCGGCGATACGGTGCTGCGCCTTCGCATCCTGGATACTCGAGCGGGTCACGAAACGGTCGAAGATGTCCCAGCTGAAGAAGACGCCGATCGACCACGAGTAGTCCCGCTTGAAGATGGCACCGTCGCTCGGGAAGACCCGGTCGTTCCAGTTGTAGCTGAACGAGGCGTCGAGCGTCGGCAGCCGGGACTTCTGCGCCACCGACACGCCGCTGCGGGCCGCCTCGATGCGCTGCCGGCTGGCGAGCAGATCGGGCCGGTGTCCGAACATGTAGTCGATCTCCGTCGTCACATCGAATTCGGAGGGGGCGAAGTCGATGGACACGTTCACCACGATGGGAGCTTCCTGCGGTATGTTGAGCCTCGACTTGAGCCGGGCCGCCGCCAGCGCCTCGGCGTTCTGGACATTCAGAAGCCGGAGTTCGCTGTTGCCCTTGTCGACGCGCGCCTGCAGGAAGTCAGCCTTGGTGCGCGAACCGATCTTGTAGAAGGCCTCCACCTGTTCCAGATTCCGCGTCTTTGCCTCCAGGTCGGCACGCTGCACTTCGAGCAGCTTCCGCTGGCGAACGAGGTCGTAGTACTCGCGGATCACGATGGCGCGAATCACGTCGCGCGTGTATTCGAGCTCGTACGCGGCTGCCTGGGCGCCACGCTTTGCCTCGGTGAGGTTGTTGAAGTTCGCTCCCCAGTCGAACAGACGCATCTGGCTCTGAAGCCCGAAGGTATAGGCCTCGTAGTCGAAGCCCGACGGCTGGATGGGACGGCCCTGCGCGTCCACGAACAGACCGGCCGAGGGCCCCGAGAAACTGTGACCGGCCCACGCGCTCATGCTCACGTTGGGCATGAACTGCGCATAGCTCCGTACGATCCCGCTTCGTGCGACGCGGAGTTGCTCTCTCGAGATCCCCACGTTGGTCGATGTCTCGAGCGCGAGACCGATGCAGCGCTCGAGGTCGTAGGTTTCCGCACGCGCGCCGGTCGCCAGCACGCATGCAATCAGGATGTGGGCAGCCATCGCCCGGCGAACGTTCATCTGGTCACCTTCCGGTCTGGCATGGAATGAAGGAGAAACCCGATACCCCGCCCGTCACAGCAAGTTACGAGTACTACGGACGGCAGGCTCGAATGTTCCGGCATTATACCCGGATCGGGGTTCTGCGGGGAAACAAAGGCACCGCGGGGTGGGTTTCGCCACCGTCACCGGCCGGGGCGCGCGGTTCCACGGACACGACCCCGGGGCGCGGCAACAGAAAGCCCGTGATCGCGGTGACCACGGGCGGAGAGCCGGGAAGGTGGCCCGGGGGCAGCTTACCGCAACTTGAACTGGAACGGAATCATCACGTGCGCCTTGACGGGCACCGTGCGCTGTTTGGCCGGACGGAACCGGCACTTCATCGCCGCCTGTACCGCGGCCTGGTTCATGGCCGGCGTCACCTCCGACTGCAGCACGACCGCGTCGAGGACCTTGCCCTCCTCGGACACCAGCACCCGGATGGCGACCGTCCCCTCGATTCCCGCCTCTCGCGCGAGCGGCGGGTACTCCGGCGACGCGTACTCGATCAGCGCCGGAGGCTCGTCGAACGCGAGGAACACCTCCGCGCCACCACCGCCGGTCGGCGGGGGCGGGGGCGGCATGTCCTCGAAGTTCTCGAAGGTCGTCTCCGCGATCTCCTGGTCCGCCTCGGAATCGTCCTCGGCGGCCTGAACCGCCACGGGCGGCGGCGCGGCGTCCGGCGGCGGCGGCGGGAGTTCGATCTGGTCGGGAATGTCCACGACCTCGAACTGCTCTTCCTTGAGTTTGTACGGGGTGATCGTGAACTGCGGCGTGAAGACAAATGCCGTGAAGTGCAGTATGACCGCGACCACCAGCGACCAGCGGATGTACTTCCCGTACTTCGCCTTGAACTCGGCGTTGGCGGTCTCGTGCAGGAGCTTCGTGTTCGGCGTCACCGCGGCCGTACTCATAACTCTCGCCGCCGCCTGACGTTGGGGTTCTTCTTGTCGCTGGTAAACGACACGCGGATCGCGTTGGCGTCCTTCAGCTCCTCCATGACATCGGAAACGGTCCGGTAGGGCGCGCGGTCGTCCGCGTTGAAGGCAACGATCAGATCGGGGCGTTCCGAGAGCATCATCTTGAGGATGTCCTCGACCTGGTCGATCTTGACCATCTTGTCGTTGATCGAGATCGTTCCCCTCTGGTCGATCCAGATGTGCATGATCTTCTCGCGCTGCTGCCGCTGTGCGGTTTCCGCACGCGGGAGCGTGACCTCGAGACCGTCCTCCATCTTGAAGATGGTGGTCGCCATGAAGAAGATCAAGAGCAGGAAGGCGATATCCGCCATGGACGCGGTGGGAACGCTGTTCCTGACCCCCTGCTTCTTCTTGAATACTCCGATCCTCATGCCCGGGGCCTCACATCGTCTTGAGCGAGATACGCCTGCACTCGGCCAGCTTGATCTCGTCGAGGAGATCCACCATCAGCCCGTACTCCGCGTCCGGATGCGTGATTATCACGACGATCAGCTTGTCGTTTTCGGAGAGGCGCCGCTCGACCAGGGGCCGGACACCCGCCAGGCCGATGGTTGTGCCCTCCGAAACCACGGAGCCGTCGGCATACGCCTTGATCTCGAGGATGTTCTTCTGCTTGACCTTCGCGACCTCGGACGAGCGCGCCGGCAGGATGAGCGGAATCCCCTCCTCGAGGGCGAAGATCGTGGTGACGATGAAGAATACGAGCAGGAGGAAGGCGATGTCGGACATCGACGCCGCCTGGAACTCCCCGGCCCCGAACTTCATTCTGCTCTTGATGCGCTTTACCACGTTCACTCACCCGCGACAGAATCAGGCGTGTGACTGTGTCCGCTTGTGCTCGATGTCGAGCAGCTCGTCCACGACCTCTGCACTCGCTTCTTCCATCTCGATCACGAAACGGTCGATGCGTGTGACGAAGTAGCTGTAGAAGAGCGTGATGGGCACCGCGATGACCAGACCGGCCGCCGTGGTAATGAGCGCCTCTTCGATACCCTTGGCGACCAGCTTGGCGCTGACCTGCTCCGCCGCGGCGATGGCGGCGAAGGCCGAGATCATACCGGATACCGTCCCGAGGAAGCCGAGGAGCGGTGCCACGTTGGACAGCGTCGCCAGAGCCGTCAGTCCCCGCTCCAGGAACGACATCTCGATGGCTCCCGACGTGGCGATCGCCTTTTCCACCGCTTCCGCACCCCGGTGCGCGCGCAGGAGACCCGAGTGCAGCACCGCCGCGATCGGTCCGCGCGTGCGCTGGCACACGGCCAGGGCGGCTTCCGAGCCCTCGTCACGCAGCGCGCGGACGAGATCCATCATGAGCCGCTTCGTGTTGGTGTGGGCACGCGACAGCGTCCACAGTCGCTCGATGCTCAACACCAGTCCCACGATCGAGCACACGAGAAGCGCGTGCATGAACATTCCGCCCTTGATGTAAAGCTGACCAAGGCCGCTGTTCTTGATGCGGTTCTTGAGTTTCGCCTCTTCCTTGCGGATCATCTCCGCGATGGCAGCCGCGACTTCAGACGAGTCGTTTGGCGCCGTCAGAAAGGAATCGGGGTCGATCGGCGCGGCCATCGACGCCATGCCGACGTTCGTGGGCATGTCGACCGGCTGATCACTCGTCGCTTCCTCCGCCGCTGCCGGCGGGGTCGACGTCGCGGGGTCATCCTGGGGGCTCGCAACGGCCGAGCCGATACACGTACCCGAGAGGACAATCGCCACGAGAACGGACGTGTAAAGTACGCAGACTTTCTTACCTAGCTCGCGCATCGCCAGAAACTCCTTCTTGCCGTGAAATATGTCCGGGTGGGGGATTCGCGGAGCGGCTCAACTACCCACAGAATTGCCGACTACCGAAACGAATAGGGCGACTATAGCCCTGGCCTCCCCACCTGTCAACCCGCTTTTCCCCCTCCTCCGGGGGCCCCGCGGAGGGGCTACTTGGTTGAAATGGACGAGGTTCTTTCCAGTTTGTACGTCCCGTGTCCGTCCCGGTCGACGAAGAGGAACCGCATGCCGATGTCCATCTCCTTGACCCGGTGGCGGTCGAGCAGGGGTTCGCCCCCCGCGTGGTAGATCCAGAGCTCGTAGGGAACGCCCGTGTTGTCTTCGGGCCGGTACCGGGCGCTCGCTTTCCCCTCCGAACCGAACGAATTACGGGTCTTGGGGGTCGAGTACAGTTTGACGCTGCTGCTGCTCATGTTCAGCGGATGGTACGGGTTGTCCACGGCCGCCTCGGCCTCGGCCAGCGTGTCGTAGTTGAGCGGGACGACGTCCTGCACCAGCTCGTCGGGAGCCCCGTAGCGCATGAACACGTTTCCTCGCGCCGAGAAGATCGCCGGTCCCTGCTCCTCGTAGTGTGCTTCTACGAGTTCGAGCCGTTCGAGGAACAGATCGTACGCCTCGTTGGTACCCGTTTCGGGGTCGGGGTCGAACTGCTTCCACAGCTCGTTGAGCATCTGCTCCTGCTCGCCCGCGCTCCTGTGGGTGAACTTCTTGAAATCGTCGTCTCCCAGAAGGAAGCGGGCTTCGGCCAGGTATTCGCGGCGCGGCACCTCCCAGGTACGAATGTCCCACGCGACGGAGAACTCGCCGCCCTTCACCCGGGCCAGCGTTTCTCCTTCCAGAGCGAACGACAGGTAGAGAACGTAGCTGCCCGCCGGGACCGCCGTGAGATCCTCGCGAATCACGACCGGGTAGGTCCTCGCCCTGCCCTCGGAAACCACCGGGTTGGGAAGCTCGATTCGGGTTTCGCGCACGGGATCGCCGGCCGGCGTGACGATTTCGGACAGGAACTCGAACGATGGCGCCGACGCCATCGATTCGGGCAGGTAGAGCTCGATGTAGACGGTGAGCGAATCGCGATGGAGACCGTACATCCGCGGCGGATTCGGGCGGTACTTGCTGACCCCCTTCGCCGTCGGATCAATGTCCCAGACGAACATGGCGTCGCTGAACGACGGCTCATCGTCGGGCATCTCGGGGAGATTCAAGCGTGCGCGGCGTACCGCCGAACTCTTGTTCTCGCCGCGGGCGAGCCCCACCACGCTGACCTTCGGTGCCTGCAGGTCCTCGATCGCGAACGACAGCCAGTAACCGCCCGGCGGCAGGTGGAACTGCTTGATGATGGTCTGGTAGGCGACGGGGTTCTCCACGCGGGAGGGGTCGGTCTCGAACAGAGACATCGTCTCGCCCTCGCGTATCACTTCCCGCCCGTCGTCATCGGTGACCAGGATCGTGAGCCGGACTTCGCCCTTCCAGCGCGGGCCGTCCTCGCGGAACCGAAGCGCGGAATTCGCCACGCGCACGGAAACCCCGGTGAAGTCCTTTCCACCCCGGCCCCGGAACGACGCGGCGTCCAGGTGGAATTCGAAATCGCCCTGT
>CAZPUV010000098.1:0-8890 GCA_964589805.1 uncultured bacterium
GGTCGCTGCCCGTCACCCTCTCGACGTCGCGCCGCGCGCTCGACGGGCTGAGCGCGCCCTTCCACGCGGCCTTGCGCACCCCGGAAGGCGCCCGCGCGGGCGTGATCCAGGTCGATGAGGTCTACTTCCCGGACAAGGAACGGGAGGCCGAACTCGCGCTCGGTACGACCGACGACCAGCACCCGGGCGTGCAGTATCTTCGCTCCACGGGCGAGGCGTACCTCGGTGGAAACGTCTGGATGATCGAGCGGGTCAAGTCGGGTCCCTTCGCGGACCACGAACTCGACCCCGCCGAGACGCGGGCGCTCTTCGAGAGCCGGGGCTGGGAGCGCGTGTGCGCGTTCCAGACCCGCAACCCGATCCACCGCGCCCACGAGTATCTCATCAAATGCGCCCTCGAGACCATGGATGGATTCCTCATCCACCCGGCCATGGGCGAGACGAAATCCGACGACGTGCCGGCGGGCGCGCGCATGGAGTGCTACCTCGCGCTGACGAAGAACTACTTCTCGCCCGGGCACGTGGCCCTCTCCACGTTTCCCTACGCGATGCGCTACGCGGGCCCGCGCGAGGCGATTCTCCACGCCATCATCCGCAAGAACTACGGGTGCAGCCACTTCATCGTGGGGCGGGATCACGCCGGCGTGGGCAACTACTACGGCACCTACGACGCGCAGAAGATATTCTCGCGATTCGAAGACGGTGAACTCGCGATCACACCCATGTTCTTCGAGCACTCGTTCTTCTGCCGCCGCTGTGGCAGCATGGCCTCTCAGAAGACGTGTCCGCACGGAGCCGACGACCGCATCGTGCTGAGCGGAACCAGGGTGCGCGAGATGCTGGTCCAGGGAAGCGACCTCCCGGTGGAATTCACACGCCACGAGGTCGCGGAGATACTCCACCGCCACTACGCTGCCGCGAAGGACCGCTGACGTGCCGAGGCGCCTCGTCGTCATAGGACTGGATTGCGCCACGCCCGAGCTCTTCTTCGGACCCTGGCTGGACGAAATGCCGAACGTACGCCGCCTCATGCAGGACGGTCTGCACGGGAGGCTCGTCTCCACGGTACCGCCGATCACGGTGCCCGCCTGGATGTCGATGATGACTTCGCACGACCCCGGAATGCTCGGGATCTACGGATTCCGCAACCGCGCCTCGCACGCCTACGACGATACCTTCACCGTCAACTCCACCCATGTCGCGGCGAAGACGGTCTGGAACATCCTCTCGCGGAACCGGCTCCGCTCGATCGTGATGGGGGTTCCGCTCACGTACCCGCCCAGACCGCTGAACGGACTCATGGTGGGCTGCTTCCTCACACCGGATCGCACCGCGACGTTCACGCATCCGCCGGAACTCGGCGCGCGCCTCGATGAGCTGGCGGGCGGCGAGTACCTGATCGACGTCAAGGACTTCCGCAACGAGCGCAAGCAGGAGACACTCGAGCAGATCCAGATGATGAGCCGCCGGAGATTCCGCGCGTTCCGCGCCCTCCTCGAAGAGGAGGACTGGGACTTCGCGATGATGGTGGAGATGGGCCCGGACCGCCTCCACCACGCATTCTGGCGCTACTTCGACACGGGACACCGCCTCTACCAGCCCGGCAACCCGTTCGAGGACGTCGTGCATCAGTACTACCTGGAGATGGACCGCGAGATAGGCCGCACACTCGACACGATTCCAGCGGACGCGTCCGTCATCGTCGTGTCCGACCATGGCGCCAAACGCATGACGGGTGCGATCTGCATCAACGAATTCCTGATCCGCGAAGGGTACCTGACGCTCAGGGAGACGCCCGCCGGGCCGGTGCGGCTCAAGCCCGACATGGTCGACTGGGGCCGGACGCTTGCATGGGGAGACGGCGGTTACTACGCCCGTGTCTTCCTGAACATCGAGGGGCGCGAACCCGCGGGAACCATCGCTCCCGGCGACGTCGAGCGGGTGAGGCGCGACCTGGCGGCGAAGATCGAGGCACTCGGAGACGAGCGGGGAAATCCGATCGGCACGAAGGTGCACTTCCCCCGCGACATCTACCGGGAGTGCCGGGGGGTGCCGCCCGATCTCGTCGTGTACCTCGGCGACCTCGAATGGCGCAGCGCCGGAACCGTCGGGACCGGAAGCGTACACATCTTCGAGAACGATACAGGTCCGGACGACGCGAATCACGCGCAGGAAGGGATCTTCGTGTGGCACAACCGGGGACGCCGGCCCGCCGGACCCACGGACCGCGTTTCCATCTACGACGTTGCGCCGTCGATTCTCGACTATTTTGCGATCGAAGCCCCGTCCGAGATGGTCGGGAAGACAATCTGATTCAACGACTCTGGAGGAGACATGAAAGGATTCACGTTGTGGTTCACCGGGCTTCCCTCTTCGGGAAAATCGACTCTCGCGCGGGGCGTGGAGGAGATCCTCCTAGAGCGTGGCATGAATGTCGAGGTGCTCGACGGTGACGAAGTTCGCGAGAACCTCAGCAAGGGACTCGGCTTCTCCAAGGAGGATCGCGACACGAACATCCGGCGGATCGGTTTCGTGGCCAGGCTGCTCTCGCGCAACGGTGTCGTGGCGATCACCGCTGCCATCTCGCCCTACCGCGATGTTCGCGACGAGATGCGCCGCTCGATCGGCCGCTTCGTCGAGGTGTACGTCAGCTGCCCCATCGACGTCCTCAAGGAGCGCGACGTGAAAGGGCTCTACAAGAAGGCCCTGGCCGGAGAGATCAAGCACTTCACCGGCGTGGATGACCCGTACGAGCCGCCGCTCAAGGCCGAGATCGTGATCGAGACCGACCGGGAGACCGTGGAGGAGAGCGTGCGCAAGATCGTCTCCACCCTCGAAGTGCTGGAGTTCATCCCACGCGCCGTCGGCGGCGACTACTCCGAGGCGGAAGAAGAGACGATCAAGAAACGCCTCAAGGACCTGGGCTACATCTAGGCGCCGGGAGGGCGATCGCGTTGAAGTGGCTCCAGCAACCGTCGCAACGGGTCTGCGTCGTCGGTCTCGACGGGGTCCCGTTCTCCATGATCAGGCGCTTCATCGAGGCCGGGGTCATGCCGCGACTCGGCGAGATCACGGCGTCGGGCGCGCTGCGGGACATGACCGTCTCCCTCCCGGAGATTTCCTCCGTCAGCTGGTCCACGTTCATGACCGGACGCAATCCGGGAGAGCACGGCATTTTCGGGTTCACCGACCTGCACCCGGGCACGTACACCCAGAGTTTCCCCTCCTTCCGCGATCTGAAGGCGGATACCATCTGGGACCGTCTCGGCGAGCGCAAGATGCGCAGTGTGGTCATCAACCAGCCGGCGACGTACCCCGCGCGGCCGGTACACGGCGTTCTCGTGTCCGGCTTCGTCGCCGTACACCTGGACAAGTCCGTGTTCCCGGCGCGCCACCTGCGTACGTTGCGCTTTCTCGAATCCGTGGTCTATTTGGCCGCGTCGGTGGTGCGCGACGACGCCGATGCCCTCTTCGCGAAGCTCCACCAGATGCTCCGGATGCGCGAGCGCCTGATGGAAATCCTCTGGGAAGAAGAGAGATGGAACCTCATGGAGGTCGTGATCACGGGCACCGACCGCCTCCATCATTTCCTGTTCGACGCGTATGACGATCCCGCGCATCCCCGGCACGCCGACTTCCTCGACTACTATCGCGCAGTCGACGCCTTCGTGGGGCGCGTTCACGACCGCTTCTGGACCGACCGGGCCGCCAGCGGTTTCTTCGTCCTGTCCGACCACGGCTTCTGCCGCGCCCGTTACGAGGTCAACGTGAACCGTGTGCTCGCCGACCACGGCTTCCTGATCATGAACGAGACCAGCCCGCGCGACCTGGCCAGCATTTCCGAACGCGCCGCGGCCTTCGCGCTCGATCCGTCCCGCGTGTACGCGCACACACGCGGCCGCTACCCGCGCGGCGGCGTCGCGCCGGCGCGCATCGACCCGCTCCTCGACGAGATCGCGGCGATCTTCCTCGGGCTCGAGCACGAGGGCGAACGCGTGATCCGTCGCGTGGTGCGCGGTAGTGACGTATACTCCGGGCCGGAGACCGCTCGCGCCCCCGACCTCGTGCTGATCACGGCCAACGGTTTCGACCTCAAGGGCCGCCTCAACGCGGAGGCGGTCGTGACGCCCCGGCGCCTCCAGGGCATGCACACCTGGGACGACGCGTTCCTCGTCACGTCGCGCACGGACCTCCTTCCCGGTGAACGGGAGTTGACGCTGATCGACGTTCCGAACATGATTCTCCGTGCCCTCGATGTCGACCTGCCTGCAACGTAGTCCGGCGCTCCGCGCTCTCGCGATCGCAGTCGCGGTTGGCCTCGTGCCGGCCACGGCTCACGCCTATATCGGGCCCGGCGCCGGATTCGCCCTCGTTTCGTCCTTCGTCACATTCGCGGTCGCGTTCGCCACCGCGTTCTTCGCGGTCTTCATGCTCCCCGCCCGCGCGGTTCTCCGCAGCTGGAAGCGGCGCCGATCGCTCAAGCGCGCGCGGGTGCGCAAGGTCATGGTGCTGGGGCTGGACGGACTCGACCCGGGGATCTGCGATCTCCTCATGGAGCGCGGTGAGCTTCCCAACCTGCGCAGACTCCGCGACGAGGGAACCTACCGCCGCCTCGAGACGTCCATGCCCGCGCTCTCCCCGGTCGCCTGGTCGACATTCGCCACGTCCACCGACTGCTCGGGTCACGGGATCTTCGACTTCATCGCGCGCGACCCGCGCAACTACGCTCCCAGGCTCTCCTCCAGCGAGGTCTACGGCCGCACCCGCCTCTTCCGGCTCGGGCCGATCCGGATTCCCATCGCGCGCGGCGGTGTGCGCGGCCTGCGGCGGAGCCGCACGTTCTGGAGCGTTCTCGGTGACCACGGGGTGTTCAGCAGCGTGCTGCGCGTGCCCATCACGTTTCCGGTCGAGAAGATCGACGGTGTGATGGTGGCCGGCATGTGCGTCCCCGATCTGCGGGGGACGCAGGGATCCTTCACGCTGCTTACGAGCGAAGAAACCCCGCGCGACGTCGCGGGCGTCGTGGTGCAGATTCCCCGCGACGGGGGCACGGTGCGAATCCCGGGCCCGCCCAGCCCCGTCGATGGCTCGGTGGTCGACGCGCCGGTGGAGATCCGCCGTGCGCGCTCGCGCACGGGCGGGGAGCGCTTCGAACTCGTCGTCGACGGCTCGGTGCTGGAGCTCGAGGAAGGACGCTACACGCCCTGGGTCCGGCTTTCATTCCGGGCTGCCCGGGGTGTCACGATCCGCGGCATCGCCCGTTTCCTGCCGACGTCGCTCAACGGCTCCATCGCCGTCTACATGACGCCCATCCACATCGATCCGGAGCGGCCGGCCCTTCCCATCTCGCATCCCACGGTGTTCTCGGTCTACCTGTCGAAACTGCTCGGGCCGCACGCGACGCTCGGCCTGGCCGAGGACACGACCGCACTCAACGATGGCGTCATCGACGAACAGGGATTTCTCGACCAGGCCTGGGGCATCCACGACGAGCGACGGGCCATGTGGTTCCACACCCTGGACCGTCTCCGCCACGGTTTCGCGGTGTGCGTGTTCGACGTGAGCGACCGGCTCCAGCACATGTTCTACCGTTATCTCGACGCGTCGCACCCGGCCAACGCGGGCCGCGACACGGTTCGCCACGCCGACGCGCTCCACGACATGTACCGCCGCATGGACGTCCTCGTCGGCGAGACCATGCGGTACGCGGACACCCACACCGCCCTCTTCGTCATCTCCGACCATGGCTTCGCCCCGTTCAGGCGCGGCGTCAACCTGAACGCGTGGCTCCAGCGCGAGGGACTTCTCGCCGTGAAGGACGGGGCCGCGCCGGGTGAGTACCTGAGTGCGGTGGACTGGTCGCGCACGCACGCGTACGCCCTCGGACTCGGTGGCATCTACATCAACCGCCGCGGGCGTGAACGCCAGGGCATCGTGGGGGACGCGGACGTAGCGGCCGTGAAGAAACGGATCACCGACGGCCTCTGCGCCCTCGAAGACCGGGGCGCGCGGCCGATCCGGCGCGTCGTGGACGTCGAGCGCGAGATGAAGGGCCCGTACCGGCTCGGGGGCCCCGACCTGCTGCCCGGTTACGAATCCGGTTATCGCGTGTCGTGGGATTGCGCGAAGGGCGCCGTCCACCCGGAACTCTTCGAGGACAACGCGAAACGATGGAGCGGCGACCACTGTGTGGATTCGGACGTCGTGCCGGGCGTGGTGTTCTCCAACATTCCCCTGGCCGACGCGCCCGCGCGCCTCATCGACATGGGGCCCACCGTGCTCGATCTCTTCGGCGTGAGGGCCCCCGGTTACATGGCGGGAAGGAGCATGCTGCGCACATGAACCGCGCCCTGCTTGTCGCCATGGCGGCCGTCATCTCCGTTTCGCCCGTGCACGCGAAACACGCGGACGTCATCGTCATCGGCATCGACGGCATGGACCCCGGCATGCTGACCCGGTTCATGGACGAAGGCCGCATGCCGAATTTCCGCGCCCTGATCGACGAAGGCTCGTTCGCCGCGCTCGGGACTTCGATACCGCCGCAGAGCCCGGTGGCCTGGTCCAACTTCATCACCGGAACCGACCCGGGTGGTCACGGGATCTTCGACTTCATCCATCGCGATCCGGAGACCTACACACCGATCTTCTCCGCGGCGGAGGTCGTGGAGCCGGGACGGACGCTTTCGCTGGGCGACTGGATCCTTCCCCTTTCGAAGGGCGGAACCGCTCTGCTCCGCCGCGGCGAGGCATTCTGGGAGGTGCTCGAACGCGCCGGCGTTCCGTGCACGGTCATTCGCGTGCCCGCCAACTACCCGCCCGCACCGACCGGCCAGCGCACACTCGCCGGCATGGGCACACCCGATCTTCTCGGTACGTACGGGACGTTCTCCCTCTTCACCGACGACCCGATGTGGGAGGGTGCGCTCGTCAGCGGCGGCCGCATCCGTCTCGTGAAGGCCGACGGCGGGCGGATACAGGCGCGCATCGAGGGGCCGCGCAACTCGCTGCGCCGCAGCCGCCCCGTCCTGGAGCGCGCGTTCGTCGTCGACCTGGACGCGGAGCACGACGCCGCGCGCATCACGCTCGGACGGCAGGAGGTCTTCCTCCGCGCCGGCGAGTGGAGCCGATGGGTGCCGGTGGAGTTCGATCTCGCGGGTCCGTTCAGGAAGCTCCGCGGCATGTGCCGCTTCTACCTCAAGTCGGTCTCGCCGACATTCCAGTTGTACGCGTCGCCGGTCAACGCCGATCCGTCGCGTCCGGCCCTTCCCCTCTCCACGCCGGCGGATTACGCCCGCGAGCTCGCCGCGCGCACCGGTCCCTACTACACGCAGGGGATCGCCGAGGACACCAAGGCTCTCGAAGCCGGTGTGTTCACGGACGCCGAGTTCGTGACCCAGACCGACACGATCATGGCCGAGCGCGACCGGATGCTCGACGCCGTGCTCGACGGCCACCGTGGCGGGCTCCTCTTCTTCTATGTGTCCACCGTGGACCAGTCGTGTCACGCGCTCTGGCGCGACACCGATCCGGAACACCCGGCGCACGTTGCCGGCAATGGATTCGAGGATCGTTTCGGCGAGCTCTACGAGAGGATGGACCGCATGCTGGGCGAGGTGCGCTCCCGTATCCCGAAGGACGCGACGCTCATCGTTCTCTCGGACCACGGCTTCGCGCCCTACAACAAGAAGGTGAATCTCAACGGCTGGCTCCACCAGAACGGCTACCTGGCGCTCGTGCGCCCGGAGGAAATCGGCCGCCACCCGCTGTTCGGGAACGTCTTCTGGCGCCGCACGAAGGCGTACGCGGCCGGTCTCAACGGTCTCTACGTCAATCTCGCCGGCCGCGAGGCCAGGGGCATCGTGACCTCCGGTCCGGACTACGACGCACTGCTCGACGAGATCACCGCGAAACTGCTGGCCTTTCGAGACCCGGAGACCGGCGAGCAGGTGATCACGACGGTGTACAGGGCGAGCGAGGTGTATCACGGCCCCGAGACGAGGAACGCGCCCGACCTCGTGGTCGGTTACAATCGCGGTTACCGCTCCAGCGACGATTCCGCCCTCGGCACCGTGAGCCGCGAGTTGATCACGCCGAATCTCGGGCGCTGGACCGGGGACCACTGCATGGACCACCGGTGGGTGCCGGGCGTGCTGATCTCAAACCGCCGCATCGTGGCCGGGGCCCCGGAGCTCACGGACGTTCCGGTGACGATCATCTCGCTCTACGGGGTCACACCCCCGCCCGTCATGAAGGGGCGCGACCTGTTCTCGGGCACAAGTGCCGACGCGGACCATTGATCGCCAGGAGGATGGACGATGTTTGGAAAGAACAAGATCACGCTGGACAGGGCGCTCATGGAGCGCGTGAAGCAGGCGGCCGAGAAGGCGGGGTATTCGTCTCCCGGGGAGTTCGTGGCGCATGTGCTGGAGCGGGAGCTCGCCCGCGGCGAGGACGGCGGCGGGCAGGACGCCGACGTGAAGAAGCAGCTCGAGGGACTGGGCTACATCTCCTGATCGGCCGTCGATGAGCGTCCTCTCGCGCATCCTCACCCTCCTGTTCGACCTCCTGGCGGCGCCGTTCGGCTCCCACCGCCTGGCGTCGCTCGTCGTTCTCTCGCTCCTCTGCGGCGCCGGTCTGGCGCTCGTGTATCGCGCGACGTCCAACCAGGACCGCATCCGCCGCACGCGCGACGTCTTCAAGGCGCGTGTCCTCGAGATGCGCCTCTACCCGGACGATCTGGTGCTCATCACGAAGGCACTCTTCGGCGCGCTCGCTTCGCAGGCTGCCTACCTGCGCGTCGCGCTCGTCCCGATCCTCGTCGTGCTGGCGATCGCCGTGCCGCTCTTCTTCCAGGTGGAGTCGCGTTTTGCGCGCGCCCACCTCGAGCCCG